>CAZCQC010000172.1:0-9692 GCA_964500155.1 uncultured Rikenellaceae bacterium
CCATTAAGTGTGACCAGTCTGGCACCATCCCTGAACAATTCAAAATTCTCAAGTGTTACCGCCAGTCCGTCGAAGGTTTTTCCCGGGCCTGTTACAAGGACTCCGTCCATTTTTGATTTGAGCGAAAAATTCTTTTCAAGCAGTTTTACCTTCAAATGGATATTGCCTTCCTTTATAATATCAGTCAAAAGCGCATCAGTAGTGGATACAGTAACAGTGTTCCCGGTACTCTGGATACCGGTTACTTTTCTAAGAAGTCCATAAGGAGTTCTTTCGGTAATCCCGGAAACAATAATATTCAAATCAGTCAGCTTTTCTATTTCAGCCGAAGAGGCACTGAATACAATCTGGTTTGCCGTTACTTCTGAGATTAATCCGATTTCTTCAGTAGCGAGCAAAACAACCTCTTCTGAATATGTAAGATCGCCGATTCTTGTTCCCCAAATGAATTCTTCTCTTTTACAACCAGTGGCAATGATCATTATCATGATCAGGATGCCGGCCGCTAAAAAATATTTCCGCCGCATGTTTCCAATATTTAAACTATCTCCCGAAATCTGACTAACAAATTACTAATAAAGTGTTTTGCACATTTTATTAGAAATGCTTTTCTTCCTGATTGCTGAACGTATTATTCCAAATGCCGATACAAGAGATACACCACCTGAAATATATGTATAAGTATCATACTGCTGGGTCTTATCATAGTAATGCTTTGCTATATCTATGGTTTCGGCATTTTTATATGATGAATAATAATTGTCAGCCTCCGATCTAAAGTAAACTGTTCCAGCCGTACAAATAGCAAAAACAGGAATTGAAATAATCCCGGCAATTTTATTAAACTGTCTTTTTTTTACTAAATCCTTATTATACGAAAGGTTAATATCAAATTGAGGACTGAGCTTTACGGAATTCATCTGGCTTACATTGTCGATTCGTGGGGTACCTGCCTGATTTAGATTATAAGAACCACCTTTAACAATGAGCTTTTTCATCAAATCATAATTCTGGATTTTTGCGATAATTGAAGGAGTGAAATTCTGGTCGGTTTTTATCTTGTTTTTTGCTCCCATATTTAAAAGGTCCTGTACCACTTCAATGTTATTCATTAAAGCAGCAATATGCAGGGGAGTATAGCCTGAATTTCCCTTGAGGTTGATCTCGGCTCCTTTGGCAAGAAGGTCTTTTGCAACTTCTTCATCATTCAGGAATGCTGCGATGTGTAAAGGAGAAAGTTCTACTTTATTCTTTATGTTCAGGTCAGCCCCCTGATTAATTAATGAGCGGGCATATTTTTTTTCGCGCAGCATTATTGCAATATGCAAAGGAGTATTGCCGAAATTATCAGTTTCATTTATAGAAATTCCATGGGATTTAAGGAGAGAGATCAAATCCTCATTTGCCAGATTATCATTCATCATATGATAAATGTTTCCCCCGTTCGGTCCTTTAAGGTTGCTCCCTGCACCGTTGAGTACCGACTCTCTAAACAACGCTTCATTCTTTTTCTCAATAGCTTCCCAGATAAGCTTATCATAATCAGGTTTTATAGCTTTTTCAACCGCAACCGGGACGTTTGAAAGTACAGAAGGTATATTCCCGGTTAAAGTTCCTGCTTTTGAAGTTGCCTTGCTGTTTATTTGAGATGCCGGGTTATAAACGTCAAACAGCTTTTCAAATTTTCTTATTTCGGTGGTTCCGTAACTTTTATACTCAATAATAAGTTTATGCCTCCCTTCCTGTTCAATTTTAAGGATTATAATGTCGGTAAAGGCATTATTGATCCATGCGGACCAGGTGAGAAATACTTTATTGATCGAAGTACGAAACATATCCGGTACTTCAAGTCTGTATCTGTATTGGGAAACAATCGCATTGTTCGCAGAGAAGCTCAGATCAATTTTATCGGTGGTTCTTACTTTTGCAGGAACTGTATTGAAAAAATTAAATGGTGTCTGGACTGAGAGAGATAATTCGGAGGAAATAATTTCATGAAATCCTTCTGCGGAACAGATGTTTTTAATACATGTTCCAGATAATATCGCTGCAAAAAAAATAAAATATTTCATTGTTACATCTTTGCATTATTCTTCAGGCATGCGCATCTTAGAGTTTTCCAAAGCGAAATAAGATCATTTTTCATACTTTTAAAAGTACAGATACCATGAAAGATATCCTTGCAATTTACACAAATATATTGAAATAAGGTCTTAAAGTAATACCAGAATACATGGCTGCAAATCAGGTTCCTGTAAGCTAAACAGGGCACTCTGTTGGTTTTGGCTCAAACATTCGATTCTGAAATATATTTTTAAACTTATAATGATGTAAAAGTTTTACAATATATTTTCAGTTGTGACAATTTTCCCCTGCTCGCACATTTCATGCTTGCGAGCTTTTAATAAAATGAGCCTCTCCCCGGGGCTCATTTTTTTTGCCTGCCCAGGGGTTCAAAAAAAGGGGTGTTGTAAAAAACACCCCTTCAGTAATCTAAAACCCTATACTACTAACCTAAATAACCCTTCAGCAACCTGCTTCTTGAGGTATGTCTTAATCTTCTTATAGCTTTCTCCTTTATCTGCCTTACTCTTTCACGTGTAAGTCCGAACTTTTCACCAATCTCTTCAAGTGTCATCTCCTGACATCCGATGCCGAAGAAAAACCTGATAATATCCCTCTCCCGCTCGGTAAGAGTAGCAAGTGCCCTGTAAATCTCTCTTGAAAGTGATTCATCCATTAAAAGCTTATCAGCCACTGGAGAATCCGAATTTGTAAGAACATCCAGCAGACTGTTATCCTCTCCTTCAATGAATGGGGCATCCACTGACACATGCCGTCCTGATACTTTTAAGGTATCTGTGACCTTTTCCTTTGGTAATTCAAGAACGTCAGCCAATTCTTCAGGTGACGGAGTCCGTTCATTTTCCTGTTCAAATCGTGAAAAAGCCTTGTTTATTTTGTTAAGCGAACCGACCTGGTTAAGCGGAAGCCTTACAATCCTTGATTGTTCAGCGAGAGCCTGAAGTATCGATTGCCTGATCCACCACACAGCATATGAAATGAACTTGAAACCTCTGGTTTCGTCAAATTTTTCAGCAGCCTTTATAAGTCCCAGATTCCCTTCATTTATAAGGTCCGGAAGACTTAATCCCTGGTTCTGGTATTGTTTTGCCACAGAGACCACAAAACGGAGGTTTGCTTTGGTAAGCTTCTCAAGAGCAGCCCTGTCTCCTTTTTTGATCCTTTGTGCCAGTTCAACTTCTTCTTCTACAGATATCAACTCTTCTTTACCAATTTCCTGCAGGTATTTGTCGAGTGATGCACTTTCCCTGTTGGTTATGGATTTGGTAATCTTTAGCTGTCTCATTATGCCTCCGAAAAAATTTCCGCAAAGATATTGCTTTATTATATATAAACAAAATTAAAACGATAATGTTTTGAACAGGGGACCTAATTATAAAAATCCCCTGTAAAACAATTACTTATGCAAATCCTATTCTAATTCCTGAATGAATAGCTAAAGAATGTTCCGTTTGACTGGATACCTTCAATTGACTTCAATTCGCTTTCATTGTCAGTTGCCTGGCGGACTTCAGATGCAGTTTTAACCTTCTTCCCGTTTACACTCAGAATTACATATCCTTTCTTAAGTCCCAGATCTTTAAACTTTCCATCATTCACTTCAGCAACCATAACACCAGAATCAACATTGAATTTTCTCTTATCTGTTGATCCGAGTGATTCAAGGCGGGCTCCAAAGACAGTTCCCATTCCGTCTCCCATACCGGGGGTAACCACATTTGTGTTTCCGGCAAGGTTTTTCATAGTTATCGGAATAGTGATTTCCTTCCCATTCCTGATATATGTAATATTTGCTTTGTCACCCGGACGACGCTTGCTAACCTGTTCCTGCAGTTCGGATGGTGATGCAACTGACATACCATCAAACTTAACAATAATGTCGTTTTCCTTTAGTCCTGCAGCTTCAGCTGATCCATCAGGAATAACATTTGCAATACGTGCTCCCCTGACTTCACTAAGCTTAAGCTTTTCTGCATCCTCCTGGGTAACCTCTGTTATATTAACACCAATTATAGCCCTTTGAACCTCTCCGTATTGTTTCAGATCCTCTACTACCTTTTTTACGATTGTTACTGGTATGGCAAATGAATTCCCTGCATAAGCACCGCTTGGAGAGACTATCGCTGATGTAATTCCAACCAGTAATCCTTTTGTATTAACAAGCGCCCCGCCGCTGTTACCCATATTCAGAGCGGCATCAGTCTGTATAAATGACTCGATTTTCAAATCACTATCCAGAATATTCAGATTTCTTCCTTTTGCGCTAACAATACCTGCTGTTACAGTAGATGTAAGATTGAACTCATTGGTTGAGAATGGATTGCCAACAGCAAGCACCCACTCTCCAAGCCTGAGCTGATCTGAATCTCCGTACTTTATAAAAGGAAGACCGGAAGCCTTGACTTTTAAAAGTGCAATGTCAGTACTGGGATCTCTGCCAACTATCTTTGCCTCTAACACCCTGTTGTCATTCAGTTTCACCTCAACATTCTCTGCATCCTCTATAACATGGTTATTTGTTACAATATACCCGTCAGCACTGATAATCACACCTGAACCAAATCCCTTCCTTTCCCTTGGCCTTGAATAATTGTCACCATAAAAATATTCCCAGAGTGGATTGTTTGCCTGAGGCGTAACCGTGCTTTTCGTGCGGACGTGAACCACAGCATGAACAGTCTGTTCAGCTGCATAGGTAAAATCTATCTGCCCCTCCTGCATTGTCATAGAAGTAAGAAGTGCTTCTGCATCCTTTACCTCATTTTGTGAACTATCTTTTAATTGAATTACAGCCGGTTTTTCAATTATCCTGGTATATGCAAACAATGCTATACCAGCTCCCAAAAGAGCTGTGAACAAACCTCCAAACAAATATTTCATTTTCATAGCTATCTACTTTTTAAATTTTACTTTCTGATTAAATATTGTCTAATTTTCAATTATTATGCCTTTATAAAAGATTCATATCTTTACAACCGTTTACAAACACTTTTGTTCTGCAAAGTTTATGCATTTTTTTTTTGCTCATGACTAATTGACAAATATTTAACTACACTTTAACAATGATGACATTAGCTTTTAACAAATACCAGGGCGCCGGAAATGATTTCATTATAATAGACAACCGCAATAGCGTTTTTAATCCTGAAGATCAAAAAATGATAAACAAACTGTGCGACAGAAGATTTGGCATTGGTTGTGACGGATTGATTCTTATAAACAAATCAGATGAGTTAGATTTTGAAATGATCTATTTCAATTCTGACGGATACAGGGGTACAATGTGCGGCAACGGTGGAAGGTGTGCAGCTGATTTCGCTATAAAGTCAGGAATTGCAGGAAAAAAAATGAGATTTAATGCTGCTGATGGGATCCATGATGCGGAAGAGACAGATGGATTGATAAGATTAAAAATGAATGATGTGAAAGAGACCCGTTCAGTTGGGGGCAATTATTTCATCAATACCGGATCGCCTCATTATGTAATATTTACAAACGGACTTGAGAATCTTGATGTTTTTAATGAGGGTAAGAAATTAAGGTGGTCAAAAGACTTTCAACCGGGTGGAACAAACGTTAATTTCGTTGAGGCTGAAGGTGGAGGAATATACGTCAGGACTTTCGAACGTGGTGTAGAGGATGAAACCCTTTCCTGCGGTACCGGTGTCACGGCCTCTGCCATTGCTTCAGTATTATCAGGACATTTTGTCAGCGGACCAATAAACGTCAGGACAAGGGGAGGGAACCTCAGTGTAGAATTTGATAATGGGGAAGGTCAGGTAAAAAACATCTGGCTAACGGGGCCAGCTACTTTTGTATTTGAAGGCAAAATCAATATCCTACCATAAAGAGGAGTCATTTATTTCGGTTTAATTCCTTATAAATAAGCTGACTGGGAACCCGAAACCAAATTCATCAAACTAAAATGCAAAAAGAAATACTTTATGGGAGAACTTTAGATGAGCTGATAGTCGTTACAAAGAGACTCGGGATGCCAGGCTTTGCCGCAAAACAGATAGCCGACTGGCTTTATAAGAAAGAGATCCAAACAATAGACGAAATGACCAATCTCTCAAAAAATATGAGAGAACTCCTTTCAAAGGAGTATGAAATAGGGCTTTCCGATCCGGTAAATTTCTCCCAAAGCAGTGACGGGACAAAAAAGTATCTTTATAAAGTCCTGGGCAATAAATTCATAGAAACTGCTTTTATCCCTGAAGATGACCGTGCGACAATATGTGTTTCATCACAGGCAGGATGTAAAATGGGATGCATCTTTTGTATGACCGGGAAACAGGGATTCCAGGGCAATCTTTCCTCGAATGAAATCTTAAACCAGTTCCGTAGCCTTCCTGAATTCAACCAGCTGACCAACATGGTCTTTATGGGAATGGGCGAACCGCTCGACAATCTGCCGGAAGTACTGAAAAGCCTTGATATCCTTACAAATGATTGGGGCTATGCCTGGAGCCCGACAAGAATTACTGTCAGCACAATAGGTTTACTTAACAGCATAAAAGAATTTCTGGAGAAAAGCAGATGTCATCTTGCCATCAGTCTGCATTCACCTTTTGATGATGAACGCAAAAAACTGATGCCTGTTCAGAAAACAAACAACGTCAAAGAGGTTATTGAAATTATAAGGAATTTTGATTTCAGCAAGCAAAGGAGGGTATCATTTGAGTACATTCTTTTTGAAGGAATAAACGATTCTCCCCGACATGTTAAGGAACTTGCCCGTATCCTTAACGGGATAAAATGCAGAATAAATATTATCCGGTTCCATCAGTTCCCCGGCTCTGATCTTAAAAGTCCGGGTATAGGAGCCTTAACTGCTTTCAGGGAAGCACTTAATGACAAGGGAATTCTTTCGACAATCAGGTCAAGCAGAGGAGTTGACATAAATGCTGCATGCGGACTTTTATCAACACTCGGGCAAAATAAAACCTGATCTTTATGCCAAAAAGACCTCTGATTATAATTCTTCTGTTCATTCCTCTGCTTCTGGCAGGCCAGGAAAAGGCTCTGAAATTGCTTTTGGCTGACTCTTCAATGAGAAGTTCATCAGTTTCTTTATGCATTCTAAATGCTGTAAATGGTGAGGCTGTCTTTAAATTCCATGCAGAAGAAAGTCTGATACCTGCATCTGTTCTTAAGCTTGTGACCTCATCAGCAGCACTTGAATTACTCGGACCTGATTACCGTTTCAAAACAAAAATAGGATATACCGGTAGCTTTAATAAACGGACCGGCAGGCTGACAGGAGATCTGTTAATCATGGGCGGAGGTGATCCGGCATTGGGATCAGAGTATTTTAAAGATCATTACAACAATTTTCTTAGAAACTGGATTATTGAAATCAGGAAGCTGGGAATAAATAAGATAACAGGAAGAGTTGTAGTTGATGATTCGTGGTACGATTACCAACCCGTTCCTGCAAAATGGCTCTGGGAAGATGCAGGAAATTATTATGGTGCAGGAGCTTATGGGTTATCTGTCTTCGACAACAGTTTTGAAATTCACTTTAGAACCCATGGTGTGGGCTCAGTCCCCGAGATAACTGGTATTTTCCCTGATCAGTGCAGGTCCGAGCTTTCGAATCAACTCATAGCCTCGGGCGATGCTGATGAAGGATATGTCTTTTCAGCCCCGTACAACAAGTATAAGTGGATTGCAGGATCAATTCCTGTCAATAAGGAGGATTTTGTTCTTAAGGCTTCAATAACCGATCCTCCCCTGCTGCTTGCGGAGGTGTTCGACAATATGCTCGATTCTGCAGGAATAGATGTTGCCGGAAGACCTACCACAATAAGGATCGAAAAGAAATCTGTTATTAATGAGCCGGTGATCATTTCAGAAATCAGTTCACCTGCGCTCAAGGAAATTATTGAGGTTCTTAATCATGAGAGTGTTAATTTGTATGCTGAACATCTTTTAAAAGAGATGGGCAGAGCATTTAACAATCATGGTACAACTGATGCAGGTATAGAGGTATTGTACAGGTTCCTTGAAGATTCAGGCGTAAATTCCTCCGGCATTTTCCTTGAAGACGGAAGTGGTTTGTCGCCACTCAATGCTATAACCTCGGAGAGTCTTGCCCAAATTCTGCTTTTCATGAAAAACAGAGCAAAATATTTCAGTGAGTTTTATAATTCCCTGCCTTATGCCGGCAGGGAGGGTACACTAAAAAATTATTTCAGGAATCCGGTTTTTGAATCAAATCTAAGAGCTAAAAGCGGATCAATTACAAGGGTCAGAAGCTTTGCCGGATATTTCAGAACCTTATCGGGTAATGAAATGGTTTTCAGTATATTAGTCAATAATTATTCTGGCTCTTCCAAAAGGATCATTACAGGAATTGAAGATATACTGATGGAGACAATAATTAACAAATAGTCTGGTAAGCTCTTATTTACTTGCTTTAAATTACTCTTTATACGTCAATCTTTGCATATTTAGCGTGGGTTTCGATAAACTCCCTGCGGGGAGGGACCTCATCACCCATAAGCATTGAAAAAATATGATCAGCTTCAGCAGCACTTTCAATAGTGATCTGTTTTAAAGTCCTTGTCTCAGGATTCATTGTTGTATCCCAGAGTTGTTCTGCATTCATCTCACCGAGACCTTTATAACGTTGAATACCCACCAATGATTCCTTACCCTGTCCCAGATCATTTACTGCAGCAATACGTTCCTCTTCGGTCCAGCAGTATCTTTCTGCTTTACCTTTCTTGACAAGATATAGAGGAGGCATCGCAATAAATAAGTTTCCGCCTTTGATAAGGTCCTGCATATATCTGAAAAAGAAAGTCATAATAAGAGTGTCAATATGAGACCCGTCCACGTCGGCATCAGTCATGATTATTATCCTGTGGTACCTTAACCCGGAGATATTGAGTGCTTTGCTGTCTTCATCCGTTCCGATATTTACTCCAAGTGCCGTAAAGATATTTTTTATCTCTTCACTTTCATAAATCCTGTGCTGCATTGCTTTTTCCACATTCAGTATCTTTCCCCTGAGGGGCAGAATAGCCTGGAATCTCCGGTCACGTCCCTGCTTGGCTGTTCCTCCCGCTGAATCACCTTCGACAAGATATATCTCACATTTTTCAGGATCACGGTCAGCACAGTCGGCAAGCTTACCGGGAAGCCCTGAACCTGAAAGGACATTCTTTCGCTGGACAAGTTCCCTGGCTTTACGTGCAGCATGGCGGGCAGTTGCGGCAAGGATAACCTTCTGAACAATTATTCTTGCATCTTTAGGATTTTCCTCAAGGTAGTTTGTTAGCATTGTACTTACTGCCTGATCGACTGCTCCCATTACCTCAGAGTTTCCAAGCTTGGTTTTGGTCTGACCTTCGAACTGGGGCTCGGCAACTTTTACCGAAATTATTGCAGTAAGTCCTTCACGGAAATCATCGCCACTGATGTCGAATTTAAGTTTGGATAACATCCCTGTTTTATCTGCATAGCTTTTCAGGGTTCTGGTAAGTGCCCTGCGGAAGCCGGCAAGATGGGTTCCTCCTTCATGTGTGTTGATATTGTTAACGTAGGAATGAATATTCTCGGCAAAAGAGGTGTTGTATTGCATGGCTACCTCAATCGGG
>CAZCQC010000173.1:0-12693 GCA_964500155.1 uncultured Rikenellaceae bacterium
ATCAATACCAGAGAATTTGCGCCCCCGACATCTGTCGGGGTTGACATAAAATCAGATATAGACGAGACTGAGTCGAGTTCTATATCGGAAACGATTTTAATCAGACTTTCTGCTTTGAAGATTTCCTTTCTGCCAATCTTATAATTATGTATAAAAGACTTATAACTGCAATAAAGAGAGCCATTCCAGTCAGCTCATCGACCGGCAGATTTGACAGAATCCATGTTATTGCGAGAATGGTTACTACCGGTACCAGTATTCCTCCGGGATTCCTGTAATGAGTTTTCGCACCACCGTTTTTAGGTAATCTGAATCTGATAACGGAAATTGCCACACCAAGGTAAATCAGTAAATATGAGGCACTGGAAAGCATCGCCAGTTGTCTGAATTCTCCGGTTGATGCAAAAACAAATCCCAGTATGGAATAAATTATTATGGCCGTATGAGGTGTCCTGAATACCGGGTGTATTCCAGCAACGGATTTTAACGGTATGACCCGGTCGCGGGCTGCAGCGTACAATACTCTTGGCATATTGAGTACCATACCGCTTATATTTCCAAACATCGAAAATGCAGCACCAATAATTACTATCATCGCTCCAGTTGTTCCGAACATTATTTTTGCAGATTCAGCCAGTGGAGCATCCCGGAATTCAGTAATTGATTCACCAAGAATCGCCTGAACAACTATTTGAATTACAATGTATAATATAACTACAAACAATACGCTTATTAAGATCCCTTTTGGAATGGTCTTTTCAGGATTCTTTATTTCTCCACTCACATTCAATGCTGTCTCGGCTCCGACAAATGCAAAAAGCAGGATTAATGAAATCTCACCGATATCTTTGAACGAACTTCCGAAAGTTATTGTTACATCGGATGATTTTATAAAAAACCAGCCTAAAACCGATATAATAAGCAATGGAATCAGTTTAGCTATTGTGTTGAATCTTACTATTGCCATTGCTCCTGCAATTCCTCTTATATTAAAATATGCCAGTCCTCCGAACATCAAAGCAAAGAATAAAATCCTGATCCACAGCTGTTTAAATAATGGGAAAAAATAAGAAAGCGTGTCGGTAAGACCATTCGCCACAGCCGCATTTGCCATCACGGCAGCACCAAAAATAAAAATATTGGTCGTTAGGAAACCTGCATATCTGCCAAAAGCGGTCTCTATATATGAATATGCACCTCCGGTAATGGTTATTTTAGTACCCACCTCAGCAAAACAAAGCATAATCATCAACATCAGAAGTCCGCAAACCAGGTATGCAAGCAGACTTCCTGTACCCAGACGTTCAGCAACTATGGCAGGTAAAATGAATATCCCCGCCCCTATTATGATATTTACTGAATTGGCAACAAGTCCCCAAGTTCCTATTTCTCGCCTTAAACCTTCGTTTTCAACCATGAAATAAGCCTATCCCTTCCGGATTTCATCCTTTATCCTTTGGATATGTCCTCGTCCCAATCCCTTGACTTCACATCCGAGCTCAAAATACCTGCGGATATTATCATCTGTCAGTATTCCGAAGCAGTCAATAATAGCAGCCGGGTGACCAATTTTCTTCACAACTTTGTCAGGATCCATTTTCAGATATGCCTTATGAGGAACAGCGAGAATAACGGCTTCAGCATTGGTCAGTGCCTTGTCCAGGTTCTGTTCAATGCGGATCTCCTTCAGTTTTTCCTGGTTTCTAAAGAACCTTGACTTGCTCTGTCCGACTCCCGGGAATGAATCCTGCTGTTCAAATTCCCACCAATGCTCAACATAAGGATCGTGTACCCTGATCTCTGCACCCATTTCTGCAAGTTTCCTGATCACAATTTCTGAACCGCTGTAACGGGTATCCCCCACATCTTCACGATAAGCAGCACCTAGTACCAGAACATCTGCTCCGGCAATAGGCTGACCCATATTTCGCAGGGCGTCCCGGGTAAGCTGACCCACATGCAGGCCACGGGTATCATTTATGTCAATGGCCAAAGGTGTTATTTTGAAGATATCATCCTCAAAACCAAGAATATGCTTGTAAGCCCAAAGTCCCAGACCGCCATCTTTCGGAAGACAGTATCCTCCGATTCCAGGTCCCGGGAAGATCATATTGTTATGCGTCGGACGCATTTTTATAGCTTTAATAACTTTTAAAAGGTCTACGCCATTTCGTTCGGCAAAAAGGCTCCATTCATCGAGGAAAGCCAGGATGGTTGCGCGGTAACTATTTTCAACGATCTTTGCTGTTTCCGATTCAATCGGCCGGTCCATTACCGTAAGCGGAAACTTCTCTGTATTAAGCACTTCCGTGAGAAATTTTTCTACCCTTATTTTTGCTTTTTCGTTGATCCCGCTGCAGACCCTCCAGAAATCGCGGATACTGGCAACATAATTTCGACCCGGCATAACCCTTTCATAGCTGTGGGCAAGCAATGGATCCGACTTAATGCCTCTCTTCTTGAATACCTTTTTCATTATCGGGTAGGCTACCTGCTCTGTAGTTCCAGGGGCTACTGTGGTTTCGATAAGCACAAGAGCATTAGCCGGAATATGTTCTGCTATAACATGCAGCGATGATTCCAGGGCTGCCATATCTGTCTGACCTGAACGGACGTTGCCAAGATCCTCCTTGATATAGTCGCACTGAACATCAACCACCACCACATCTGCAAGCTTCAGAACATCATAAGTGTATGTTGCAATCAGAGTTTTCTTATCCTTTACGCACCTGGCTATCATGGGATCAACCTCAGGATCTTCAGCTTTGACAGGGGAGATTCCACGGTTCAATAAAGGTATTTTCCAGAAACTTCTTGGACTGGGTCGCTGCATTCCAATCACGAACTTTGAAGGTTTACCTTTTTTATCTACGGTATCAGCTACAATCGCAGCCATAACAGCGCCCACAAACCCCACTCCCATCACAACAACTATTTCGCGCTTTTTTGCCCTCTCGAGCTCAACTCGTTTTTTAAGATTTTCGAATTCCTTTTTATAATCTTCGGGGTTTGGCAAGGGGAATCTTTCTCCGCTTGGGCTGATTGAAAAATTTTCACTCATAAAAATCAGTTCTTTTATTTAGTAACTAAAATAATTTTAAATCAAATCGGCCTAAATTTACAAATAGTCTGATTGATTCTGTATTACGGACAAAAAATATTGTTATTGTGCCTGTTGTATAAAAAAATATCCCGGGCTTTTGTTAATAAGTGGTTTACATTTATAGATAACGTATCTGCTGAGATTTTAGAAAAAATGTAAATTGCATTGATTATTTTTTAGCTTATACCTGTTTTATAAATGATACTGTCTGGGTATAATAAATTTATTTTTAGTATTTTTTCAGAAAACAAGGAATATCTTGTTCTTTCGGTTTATGTAGTCAGGGTCGGCGGAAAGTACATCTCATTTTTAAAGATCCACTATACCAAAACAAATCCTTCGGGGAAACTACTTCCCTCCTATGTATTCAATACAAGACTGAGTATAATTGATAATTCCGATTGGGATATCGTATTTTCAATGGGAAAGATCATCTTCAAAGAAGATGAGGTCAAAATTGAATTCTCTTCCAATCTTGTAATGATTTATCTTAATTACACATGGGAACAAAAGGGTATTAACCCAAAGGATGAACTTGGAAAAGATATTGCAGAAAACGATATAATTCAATGGAATTCATTCGATTTCAGAAGCTATGTAAAAGGACATTTTATTACACCGTATTCCACCACGGAGTTTAAAAATGCTATTGGAAATATTGACCTTGTCAAAGCAAGGAAATTTCCGGCTATGCTGAAAGGATTGCTCTGGAGCCGGTTGCATATAGAAGATATCGATCTGGCTTTTTCTTTTATATTCAATACTGATAATAAACCTGATTCAAAATTATATCTACTTCATAATAAAAACATTTCAGAATTCTCAAATTTGATTTATCACGTCAGTAAGGAAAAAGTAAGCTCCCAGATATCGGTCAGGTATCCCGACGATATCCAGCTTATTGCAAAAAACGACAATTACGAGGTAACAGTCAACATACACGACAATGTTGAAGTCGATGACAGAGAGATGGTTGACACAGGCTTCATGGGAAGAATAAGCGATAATCTTTCATGGCGGTCCATTGGAAATCCAAAGGGATTGAGACTGTTAGCCAAAGCTGACGTAGTCATACACAATAATCTGGTCCGCACAGAATTCAAAGGAATTACCTCAATAAGCGAATATGTAAGTTTCGTTAAATAATGCTGCGGTCATTTTACTTTTTACTTCGTACTGTTATCATTCTGTTTATTATTGGATGTTCAGATGTTACCTCAGAGCTTGTAATAAAAGATCTGAAATGTGAAAATCTTTACATGCCAGCTGGTATTAATACTACCTCTCCGGGAGTAAGCTGGAAAATCAAATCGACCATAAACGGGGCAGCTCAGAAGGCTTACCAGGTAATTGCAGCAAGCGAAATTAAATTACTTAATGAAAGTAAAGCAGATCTTTGGAACACCGGGAAAGTGATTTCAGAAGAGAGTTTACTGGTACGATGGTTGGGTAAAAAACTGTATCCGGGATCATTATGCTACTGGAAAGTAAGGATTTGGAATCAGGATGATGAGGTTTCAGACTGGAGTAAGCCTTCATTTTTCAGTATTGGATTGATAAATAAGTCCGACTGGCAGGCTGATTATATTGCGTTTCCTACTGAATCAGAATACGTTGCCAGCCCGCAGCTTAGAAAGAAATTTACAATTGGCAACAAGAAAGGCCATTTCTTTCTGCATGTCAATTCACTCGGCTATCACGAAGTATGGCTTAATGGGGAAAAAGTTGGTGATCATGTACTTGCTCCTGCTGTTTCACAATTTAACAAGAGGTCGCTTGCCCTCACATACGACATCTCTCCTTTTATTAAAAAAGGAAGGAATGATCTTGTGCTTTGGATTGGTCAGGGATGGTACAGTAAAGGACTGCCCGGTGTCATAGACAATTGTCCGCTTGTAATGGCTCAGATTGAAAGGTTCAACGGCACTGATCGGGAAATTATTTTATGCTCGGATTCAAGCTGGATGGGTAGAGCCAGTGGTTATTCCACAATAGGTACATGGAGACCACACCAGTTTGGCGGGGAACTTGTTGAGGGAGACCTTCTCCTGCCCGATTTATCATCAGAATCGCTGGATAATGAAACATGGTTCCCAGTTACGACATTTGAAAATCCGGACTATGATGTCACTCCCCAGATGACGGAACAGAACAGAATCATGGAAACCATAAAGCCAGTTTCGATAAAATCACTTCCTGACAGTTCATGGTTAATAGATATGGGAAAGACACTTACAGGCTGGTTCGATATACAATTTCCGCAATTGATCCACGGGCAGGAAGTGACAATGGAATTTTGTGACCATCTTGACAATGACGGAAAGACTCTGGATCAGGGACAGGTTGACAAATACATTGCTACCGGAAAGAAAGGGGAATCTTTCAGCAACAAATTTAATTATCACGGTTTCAGGTATGTAAAAATCTCAAATCTGGCTGACAAACCGGGTAAAGAAGAAATAAGTGCTTCACTCATACATACGGATTACAAAATCGCATCATCATTCGAGTGTTCTGATCGTGAAATTAACAAAATTCACGATATGATATTTTACACCCTCCGATGCCTTAGTCTGGGGGGCTATCTTGTTGATTGTCCTCAGATTGAACGCTTAGGTTATGGTGGTGACGGGAATGCTTCGACTTTGACAGCTCAGACAATGTTTGATCTGGCTCCGTTGTACGTCAACTGGTTGCAGGCCTGGACAGATTGTATCCGTGATGATGGCGGAATGCCTCATACTGCACCAAATCCATACTCTGCCGGCGGAGGACCGTATTGGTGCGGATTTATAATTACCGCCTCCTGGAAAGCATACCAGAACTATGCCGATATTCGTTTCCTTGAAAGGAATTATCGGATTATGCAGCAATGGCTGGGCTATGCTGAAAAATACTCTCCTTCCGGTTTGCTGGAACCCTGGCCGGAAACAGAATACAGATCGTGGTATCTGGGTGACTGGGCTACTCCTGAAGGGATTGACCAGACTACCCCAGCTTCTGTTAATCTTGTAAATAATTGTTTTTTAGCTGTTTGCTACGAAACCATGAACAGGATTGCATCGGTACTAGGAAAATCGGATGATGCTGCAAAATATACAATCTTAGACAAAGCCTTGAGGAATAAAATCCAGGACAAATTTTTTAATCATGAACTGAAAACATATGGCAGCGGATCACAGATCGACCTCACCTACCCTTTGCTTGCCGGTGTTGTACCCGATTCTCTTATATCGGCAGTTAAGAAAAATCTGCATGAATTCATTGAAACCGATCGCTCGGGCCACTTTGCATGTGGACTTGTCGGAATCCCTGTTTTTACAGAATGGGCTGTAAAAAATATGGAGGCTGACCTTTTTTACTCTATGCTTAAAAAGAAAGACTATCCCGGCTACCTGTACATGATCGAGAATGGAGCTACAACAACATGGGAACACTGGAACGGTGCCAGGAGCAGGATCCATAACTGTTATAATGGCATCGGATCATGGTTCTATCAGGCAATCGGCGGAATCAAGCCGGATGAAAATAACCCGGGATACAGGCATGTCCTAATTAGTCCCGAAGCTCCTCAGGGAATTACATGGGCAAAAGCCACAAAGGAGACTCCTTATGGAACTATTGCTGTTGACTGGAAAACGGAAAATGAAATGATGAAAATAAATTTAGAGATTCCAGTCGGTTGCAAAGCTGACGTTGCTATTCCTGACAGGAATGAAACATATCATTTGAACGGGCAAAACTTCAAAACCGACACTCCTTCTATTGAGTTGTCAAGTGGAAAATATACTATTGATTATAAGTTAACTAAATAGATACATATAAAGCTATTATTCAATAAGGAATATCCATTAGTTTCTTATAAGCATAATCTTTTTTGTTATGATATTTTTCCCTCCAGGGCCGGTGGCTTCAATCCGGTAAAAATAGATTCCTGTCGGCACCTTGCTACCATTCTGGCCGGATCCATCCCATTCGGTTCTGTAATAACCTGTTAATTTATTTACATTTTCAAGGATGATCACCGGTTTACCTGACAAATTGAAAACAGTGATTTTCACCGATGCTCCTGAATGGAGCAGGTAAGGAATCGTTGTCGTTGCTGAGAAAGGATTCGGATAATTCTGATAAACAGTGATTACTGCGGAAGAAGATCTCCCGGAACTGTAAATATCATCAGCTCCCGGCGATCCACCTTTATTATATGATGCTCTCCAGGATGATGGAAGTTTCTGATCACCAGAAGGATTCATTTCAATTGGAACAAGTGATCTCCCTTCCCCGTCGGGTAATAAGGGCCAGTCATTTTCGTCATCATAGATTAAAGAACAAAGCGTATCATTATCCCGACTCATCAGGATCAGCTCCTCTCCGGCGTTATCAAGTTGTCCGTTGTACTGATCGAAGGGGATGAAGTTATATAACTCATTGAAATATTTTTTATCAGACGCCAGAACTACGAATTCCTGTGGTTTCAGATAGCTTTCAGAAGGAAACCGGTACCTGATCCCCTTTGTAAATTTAACTCCATCAAGAGAGAGTGTGGATGTCCCGGTATTCTTCAGTTCAATAAACTCAAAAACAGAATCTTGAATTTTATTTTGATTTACCGGGTGATAGTGAATCTCAGTAATTTTCACATTAAATAAATCCGCCGGGACAGTGAAGTGCATCTCACTCAGAGCGCTCCATGCTCCATTATAATATGTTCGTGCTTTTATATGAATGGATTCATTTATGATGATCGGGCTCAGATACATTACTGATGATGGCGAAATGCCTGCCACTGGTTTATATACTGCAGGATCACTTCCATCTGTTGTGAACCATATATTCCCGTTTCCTGAGGATAATGTAAGGATATCACCAGGCTTTACCTTGCTTTGAAACACAGAATTGCCATTAAGTTTAAAGGCCGGTGCATCAACTGACGGGAACAATTTGGCTTTTCTTAACTGACTGATAAATACGTCAGTACGACCAGGAAAATATGTATTCATCATATAGTGCATCTGCGGGAGCCAGTGGTCCGTCTTGTTATACAGATCAAAAGGACCTGCTGCCTGGTACTGGTGAACATCACGCCGGTAATCGCCCCACCTTGCTGACTCTGCTATGACGGCTTTTTCAATCTGTCCGGCCCTCAGGCTCCACCGTTCGGCAGCAGAATGAGGAGTCAGTGGTCCGTTATTAAAACACATCTTCTGGACCCTGTCGGCAAACAGACGGAGGAACTCTTCATTCTGACGCAATTGCTGAAAAACACGGCTGGGACACTTATCATTATTCTCGGTAAGAATATTTGCATTCAGCGACTCTGTCATATGTTCAGCATCCCAGCAGAAAAACTGAAATCCCCTGCCCGGATTGACCCGGTTTCTGATTGCAACCCAGTTGTGATGATCCCAATCCCAGTTTCCCCCATAGAAATTCAAGATTATATAGTCGGAAAGGCTTACTACATCTACCATTGCTTCTAATTCTGGATTTGGGGTACCATCCGGGTTGTTTCCCTGTATGAGCTGATAGGCATCATTCTGTACCAGTCCGGCATTTGCCATAGCAATCATTGTATTCCATGCTGTTATCTCACCATCAACAGCTTCCGAGTAATCTTTAATAACATCAAAATCGGCCTCTTCCCCAAAAAGGTATGATTCTGCAAAATCGCTGTCAATCCTTTCCGATGGGTTATATAATCCCCAGTATAAACCATTAAGAAATAAGTGCACATAATTGCCATGGCTTGAATAGTGTCCCATTGCTCCCTGTATATCCTTGGTCCATCTATCCCTGAGATATTGTGCCATTGATCTTTCGCTATGACTCCAATGGATCCATGTATTGCCGAATCCGGCTCTTAAAATTATCGTATTGAATATCGATACTGCATCATCACCGAAAAAAGGGTATCTCAGCTTAGAGGGACCATATTCATTTTTAAAGACAAGCCGGAATGAATGTTTCGGTGATTTCTCAGGCCTTCTCCCCTCTCCGCCCTGTATCTGAATTCCGCAATCAACCTGAAATGAACCCGTATCCTTTGCGCTGAAGTATTCGAATGAAACCGGGCGTTCCCATCCATATCCTAAACCCTGAGAAACACCTGTATAAATATAAATTCCGCCTGAGAACTGATCGACATTTTTAGAAAACAGATATCCTCTGTCCGTAACAAGTGAAATCACCGGAATATCCTCCAGGGCCTCCTTTACCGATAATTCAAATTGAGGATCTGCCATCATTTCCGGATCCATCTCATAGTCACCGGGGGCAATTCCGTTGATGCTTGTAAATGGCGCCCATTCGGAGGGATAGCCATCAGGATCGTTTGGCTGGTGTACTATGTCGTCAGGAAATATATATGTCCTCGTGGTGGTCTTACTTACTGAATTATTGTTTGCAACACAAACTGCACGTATCACCGATGTTTCATCTATCAGAAAAGGTCCGGTATAAAGGATCCCGTTGTTTATAGCGGGATTGCTTCCATCTCTGGTGTAAAATATTCTGACACCGGCATAGGATGAGGATATCTCCAGAATAAAAGAAGCCTTGAAAAACCCATGATCAATGCTGAATTCCGGAGAAGCCGGAACATCACCCGTCAATTGAGTCTGGAAAGAACTCTTAAGGTCAGGAGCCGCGATAAAGGCAACAAAAAAAGATAAGAAAAATAGTCTTGAAAAAGTCTTATTCATTATTGAAAATTGTAATTACAATGTAATTACATTATTTTACCTGCCTGTTACCAGTATGTTTCGCCTGCCGATCTGCCTTTTACCCTGAGAAACCTGCAGAATATAATATCCTGAGGCAAGATTATTAATTTCGAAACTAAGATACTGATAACCCTTATTTTCCGGGATAATTTCATTAATAAAAACTTTACGTCCCATCAGATCAAAGATTTCGATCCTGATCTCACTTGAAAAAGAAAGATAGAAATACAAATTAATCCGATCACTGACAGGATTCGGAAATACAAGGATATCATTTCTGGAGTAATTTTCAGAAACATTCTCAGCCAGCATAATATTGGCATCCATCCAATTCACCCTGTCTGTTATCCAGCCTTTCATATATTCGACCTCTTCTATATAGGATTCACCGATAAAATAATTTGGCCACACATAGTGTCCGATTATCGGCCACCTGGTAAAATTACGATCTATGGCGTCTCCAAGGTATTCGATATTATTATCAAGAAAAGTCATTATTGAGTCAGTGTGGAAAGCTCCTTTTCTGAGCTCTTTCCAGTGTGAAACAAATACACCTCTGTAGCTTAGATCTTCCATCAAACGAGCCCACCAGTGCATTCTTCCTCCATATTTATCTTCAAACTTTGAATATAACCAGATATCTGTTACAAGATTAAGATCGGTATAATCCTCATTACCATAGCACAGATCAAAATCCCACAGAGGGCCGGCATGCAGTTTCCCTCCGTCAGATTCTTTATCCTTGTAAAAGAAAGTACTGAAACGGTATCCGTCGACATTATTTACAAACTCCTGTATAATCTGAAAATCGACAAAGGAATTTACATCCAGGTATTTTCTAAATCCATTTGCAGGATCTGAGAATGAGCTTCCGTTTAAACTGCTTTCTGCATCGGTTACAAACTTTTTAATATAACTTTTCTGTGCTTCAGCTATTTTCTCATATTCAGGATAGACATACGTGAACCTATAATTATCCGAATTCCGATAATGAACTGATGGAGATATCTGGAAAAAATCAGATGACCCATAGTCAATCTTATCCGCCTTGATAATGTAACCGCCAGTAAGATCATCCCCGGAAAGCTCATCGGGCTTCAGTTTGCTGATGTCAATCCTGTTGCTGTCACGTTTGATACTTTCCATAAGCTGATAGATTCCTATGTAATCCCCGTTAAGGTAGACCTCGCACCACCTGTTGCGGGGCTGCCACCCTCCCAGCTTGCTGCCAAGGTGAAATGTGAGAGCATTACGAAGCATGGTTTTGTCGGAGTAAGGGGCATACAGCACCCAGTCTTCTTCCCCGGGCATCCCGAGAAGACTTGCAGTGGTATCTGCACCCGATCGGGATCTGAGCTCGACAGAATAGCTCTTTTTCGGAAACATCTGCGATGATTGTCCCCTTATCTTAATGCCGGTATTACCATCATAATCAGTGCCATTTTGAAATCTGCTATTCAATGTTCCGGGTCCGTTGTCGATAACTTTCATCCGGGCCGTTATCTTTGAATCGGCATTAATGCTTTGTCCCCCTGTTTCAATTACAATAAGTGGCAGATTGGATGGAACCTCAATCTGCGAATTCAAATTGATTGTGATTAATAAAGAAAAAAGAAGGACTATTATTCTTACTTTATATAAATTCAGCCTTGGCATTCTATTCTCCGGTCAGTTTTACTATATCCTTTAACATTCACGATCAATTATTTATTGCATCACTAAATCTAATTTTGACATGGATTCTAAAATCGATCAAAAAATCAGCACATGATATGAACATTGTCCGGTTAAATATAGTTATTTTGTTAATCATGATTTAATAAAACATCACATCCCAGATGCCACAAATAGAACAATCGACCCTGAATTTCCTTTCAGATCTTAAATATCACAACGAAAGGGAATGGTTTCTGAAAAACCGTAAAAGATATGACGATGCAAAAATGAATTTTGAATCGTTTGTGCAGGCTGTCATTGAAAGGATAGCTGAATTTGATCCTATACTCAAGGGACTTGAGGTTAAAAGCTGTACCTACAGGATCAATCGGGATATCAGGTTCTCAAATGACAAAACAATCTATAAAACCCACATGGGAGCTTTTATTGTAAAGGGTGGAAAGAAAAACGGCGACAGATATGCGGGCTATTATATCCATGTGGAACCGGGTAACAACAGCATGATTGCCGGAGGAGCCTATATTCCTCCAATGCCATGGTTGACAGCAATTAGAGAAAAAATCGATGAACAGGGTGACACTTTTGTTAAAATTATACAGAATAAGGATTTCCGGGATTTCTTCGGAGAAATCGAAGGGGAAAAGCTAAAAAGTGCACCAAAGGGATATTCCAGAGACAATAAATATATTGAATACCTGAAACTGAAGAGTTTTCTGGTATCAAAAATGATCTCTGACAAGGATGTTACCGGCGCGAAGTGTTCTGATCTTATTGTGAAGGGAGCAAGGGTTATGAAGCCGTTGAATGATTTCCTGAGCGATTATTGAGCTGTATAATAATAAATTAAGTTTTATACTTTTATCTTTTACAGACTGTAACGGTTACAGTATCTATTCTTAACTCACCATTGATAAAAGTCACAGTGTCCGAATTATTCTTTTCGAATTCCCTGATCTCACTCTCCGTAAAATCGCACTTGCTCCGTGTATCTTCTATTGAAAATGAATCTGTCCCCCCTGGATCCTTTATTGTAACAGTAATTGTGGTGGTACAGGTATAGCAAGTCTGATCCTGCTTACATGAGAATAAGAAAAGAGTAAAGATAATAATAAAGACTTTTTTCATGACTGATAAACACTTTTCAGAATCGCGGTATACCCGGTATCTTTCTGATCCTCAGATTCAGCGGTG
>CAZCQC010000174.1:0-6517 GCA_964500155.1 uncultured Rikenellaceae bacterium
TCTCCGTCCAGGGCAGATTATTGAAAAGTATGGCATCAGAACTTGGTCTCCCTGAAGGAATTCCTGTTGCTTTCCGTGCCGGTGATCAGCCAAACAATGCTCTGTCGCTTAATGTACTTGAACCTGGCGAGGTTGCAGCAACCGCAGGTACCTCAGGGGTCATCTATGGGGTTACAGATAAGACAAAATTTGATCCTCAGTCAAGGGTGAACACATTCCTCCATGTGAATCATTCACATGATCATCAGCGGATGGGAGTATTACTCTGCATAAACGGAACAGGAATTCTGAATTCATGGCTTAAGAGAAATATGGGCAACAGCCTGTCATATGATGACATGAACGGACTTGCTTCAATAGTGGCTCCGGGATCGGACAGACTCTCCATTCTTCCTTTTGGGA
Organism: uncultured Rikenellaceae bacterium; assembly: GCA_964500155.1. Taxonomy (GTDB): domain Bacteria; phylum Bacteroidota; class Bacteroidia; order Bacteroidales; family VadinHA17; genus LD21. The sequence goes on from CAZCQC010000174.1 coordinate 403, forward strand.
ACGGAGCCGAAAGGATACTTATGAACAGGGATATCGGATGCCAGATCAGCGGGCTGAATTTTAACATTCATTCTAATTCCCATCTTTTAAGGGCAGCCCAGGAGGGAATTGCCTTCTCTTTCAGATACGGACTCGACATCATGAAGGAGACAGGTATTGATCCGGGCCTGATAAGAGCTGGTAGTGCAAATATGTTCCTGAGTCCTGTTTTCCGTGAAGCCCTGTCATGTATCACAGGCGTGGAGATACATCTTTATAATACTGACGGTTCCATTGGGGCAGCCAGGGGGGCAGGTATCGGATGCGGTTACTATAAGTCCGCAAAAGAAGCTTTTCCCGGATTATTATCGGTAGGAAAAACAGTACCGGATAAATCAAAAGCAGCTATTTATGAAGAGGCATATTTGAAATGGAAACAACTTCTTTCAAGTATTTGATATTTATTTGAAGATTGCTTTGCGATCTTTGCACATTCTTTGCGACCTTTACAGCTAAAGGATTCAAAAAACGATAATTTAAATTTCAGGAATATGATTTACAAAGGCAAAAAAGAGTTTTATCCCGGTATCGGGAAGGTAGAATACGAAGGAAAGAAATCAAAAAATCCCCTCGCATTCAGATGGTATAATCCGGAACAGGTAGTGTCCGGTAAAAAGATGAAGGATCATCTTCGTTTTGCAATCGCTTATTGGCATTCATTCTGCGGCGATGGGACAGATCAGTTTGGCAATGCTACTCATGCTTATCCCTGGAAGGATCTGCCTGCAGATGATAAAATAAAGCAGAGACTTGATGCTGCGTTTGAATTTATTACCAAAATCGGTGCTCCCTATTACTGTTTTCACGATGTAGATGTTGTGGGTGGTGATGGAACAGTATTTGATATTGAAAAGCGACTTGAAAAATATGTACCTGTCATGAAAAAGTTGCAGGAACAGACCGGGGTGAAACTTCTCTGGGGGACCGCAAACCTGTTTTCAAATCCCAGGTACATGAACGGAGCAGCAACAAATCCCGATTTTGGAGTGGTTACAAATGCATCTGTACAGCTTAAAAATGCAATTGATGCCACAATAGCCCTTGGCGGCGAAAACTATGTTTTCTGGGGTGGTCGGGAAGGCTATATGAACCTTCACAACACTGATATGAAGAGAGAGCTTGAACATATGGGGATGATGCTGACACTTGCCCGTGACTATGGAAGGAAGAGAGGATTCAAAGGAACTTTCCTTGTCGAGCCAAAGCCAATGGAGCCTTCAAAGCATCAGTATGATTATGATGCAGCTACCGTAATAGGGTTTCTAAACAAATTTGGTCTTGAAAAGGACTTTAAGCTGAATGTTGAAGTTAATCACGCGACCCTTGCCGGACACACATTCGCTCACGATCTTCAGGTATCTGCCGATGCCGGTTTACTTGGCAGTATAGATGCAAATAAAGGGGACTATCAAAATGGATGGGATACAGATGAGTTTCCAACAAATGTGTATGAGATTACCGAAGCCATGCTTGTTATTCTTCAGGCAGGGGGATTCAAAACCGGAGGAATAAATTTTGATGCACATATCAGGAGAAATTCAACTGACATGGAGGATCTTTTCATTGCTCATGTCAGCGGCATGGATACATTTGCAAGGGCACTCATCATTGCCGATAAGATCCTGAAGGAGAGTGATTATCTGAAGATGAAGAAGAAGCGATACGAGTCGTTCGATAAAGGTGCCGGAAATGAATTTGAAAAGGGCAGGCTGACGATCGAGAACCTGAGGGAAATTGCATTAAAAGAAGGAGAACCTGCTGTCAGAAGCGGTAAGCAGGAGTTGCTTGAGCAGTTAATAAATATGTACCTCGAATAATTTTTTCTCGGTGGATCTCCGGATCTCCTCTGTGGCTCTCAGTGAAATTTAAAAAAACTTTCACAGAGTTCACCGGGACCCATAGAGTTACACAGAGAATTAATAATTGAAAAAAACTCCTATTGGGAAGAAGTGATCATTTCGAATGTCGGCGGACTGGCAATCGACTTCTTCACTTTGCATAAACCAGCCACATGCAAAAGCGAAGCTTTATATTTTTCCGGGAAATCATTAGGAAGCTTAATATCAAGTTTAATTGATATGGGTAATCCGGTTTCCTTGTTATATTCAGTGGTCTGGATTATTTTAATGTTCTCTGCCGGTATCTGACGGTTATCACAAAAGGATTTTACATAAATACCTGCACAGGTTCCTATTGAAGCCAGGAAGAGATCGAATGGTGCAGGAGCAGTATCGCTTCCTCCGTTATCAATCGGCTGATCTGTTCTAATAATGTGCCCATGTGAATGTGCTGTCACGACTTTCCCTCCGTCAAATGTAATTTCCATCATTTTAGTAAAGCATTAATTTACAATTACTCTGATGCGCTCAGTGGCTCTCCTGCCAGCTTTATGTCAGGTAAACCACTGAAGTCACAGAGATAAAAGATCTTTTTTCTTTATTATTTTTTGAGTACAGTTTTTAATATCAACTCCTTATCCAGCTTTTTGGTGCAGAAGAACCAGTCGTAACAATGCATATCTGTTTTGTTTTCCATACGTTCCTTGGCAACCCCGCATGAACCGGCAGGTGGTACAATTACATCATCACCCGGGCGCCAGTCGGCTGGCAGAGCAACTGAGAATGCATCGGCGGTCTGTAGTCCGATCAGAACCCTGTAAAGCTCATCAAAGTTACGGCCGAGGCTAAGGGGATAATATATTATTGTCCGAATGATACCTTTAGGATCGATAAAGAAAACTGCTCTTACAGCTTTGGTTGAGCTTTCACCAGGCTGAAGCATTCCGTAAGTTTTCGCCACTTCCATTGTTATGTCTTCGATAAGAGGGAATTTGACCTCCACATTTTTCATGCCCTTGTATTCGATTTTATCCTTTATGGTACGCAACCAGGCTATATGACTGTAAAGTCCGTCAACTGAGAGGCCTACAAGCTTGCAGTTTGCTTCGTTAAACTTGCTTTCCATACTGGCAAATGTCATGAATTCGGAAGTGCATACAGGGGTAAAGTCAGCCGGATGGCTGAAGAGAATCACCCATGACCCTGAATAATCGGCTGGGAAATTAATATTGCCTTGAGTTGTAACAGCCTTAAACTCAGGTGCTTTATCACCTATTCTAGGCATGTGGTAAGTTTTTTCTTCCATAAGATGTTTTTTATTAATTGTATTTTGATTGTTGTTTATTTTCTGTTTTAAATTTTTGAATTATTATGTTCTATTTCCTTCTCAGAAGCATAAGTTCCAGGTCCTCTTTAAGTGCTGAGAGGTCTTCCTCATGTTCAACTTCCTGGGAGAGTATGGTAAGTATCATATTATAAGAGACAGGATCGGCAACTCTTGTAGTATCCAGAAGGTTATTATAGGTGCGGATAGCACATTGTTCTCCCTTTATGTTCTGATTCAAAACCTCCTCAACATAATGATCTGCCGGAGCATCGTATCCGCAACCGGAAATCTTGAGCCATTCTGCGGGCGAAAGTACCGGTGTTCCTCCAAGCTGAATTATTCTTGTTGCGATCAACTCTGCATGGCTCAGTTCTTCGGTTGCGTGAAGGGTAAGTTCCGCAATGACAGCATCTTTCATAGGTCCTTTAACCACTTTTGCACCGATCCAGTACTGGTAATAGGCAAGCCATTCATCCGACAATGCTTTGTTCAACATGCCGATGAGTTCATCAACATTCATTTTTACGATTTCTCTACCTTTTTGTCCCATAATTCTTAGTTTTAAAATATTAGTGCAATTTAAAAGTTAAAACACCGAATGAACCTGTTCCTTTGGCAAATCCTGTAAAAGAATTAGGTCCCCATGTCTGGTTGTCAAGCTGTCTCTGTTCCCGAAGTAAGGTTTGCCTGAAGCAGTTGTGAGATTCTTTTTATACATTCTTTATCTTGTCGGTGAAGTTACCGACTATCTGTAGTCTGATATCCTTTATTTTAAAGTTGGGAATTGTTTTCTTTTTCAGATAAACTTCTAGAAGTTTATCGAGTTCTTCATCAATGTAATCTTCAATACGTTCGGATTCAGCGCAATAAAGATGATGGTGCTTTTCTTTTACATAGTCATATCGCATAAGGCCATCTTCAGTTTTTACCTTGCTGAGAATTCCTTTTTGAACAAAAACCTCCAGGATTTTATAGACTGTGCTCAACGGGATGTGGGGGAAGTTTAATCTCAGGTAGTCTATGATGTAGTCTGCTGAGGGGTGGTTGTTAAGGGTGTAGATCACTTCCAGAACAGCAGTCCGCTGGGGGGTTACCCTCAGATTGCTGTCGGTAAGTATCTTAATGATATCTCTGTTGGCCATAGTTAGAAGTTTTGAATTAATCCTGATGTAAAAAGAATAAAAACTTTATCGGAGAACCAGTATAATATGAGAAATATTGTCAAAGGACAAATATACTCAAAAGATATTAAATCTCAAATAAGAAGTATTATTAAATAATAAATAATCTCATAAGATAATAAATGTTAAAAGATAATAGATATTAAATAATAATAAATGTTAAAAACTAATAGATATCAAATACTAATAAATGTCAAATGAGTATAGTTATTAAAAGATAGTAATTATCAAATGACAAATAAAATTAAATACTTATAAATGTTAAATACGAATAAATATCAAATACTAATTAATAGTAAATAGGAAGCATTATTAAATAAAAAGCAATTTTAAAAGCGAAACATTATTAAAAGCAGAATATTCCATCCCATCCCTTAACTAATATTGGAAGCAACTTTTGGCTATTTACCATAAATTCGGTGGAAACTCAAGAAAAAAATTGAACTGAAACAAAAAAGATTGAATGGTAACTTTTTCCATCCAATCTCTCTTTAAATTCCTTGTCGGCCCGGAGGGACTCGAACCCTCGACCCGCTGATTAAGAGTCAGCTGCTCTGCCAGCTGAGCTACGGGCCGGATTTTTTTCTGACCGCAAAAGTAACTATTGCTGACTTAAATAAAAATATATTTAAAATAATTCCTTATAATTAATTCAAGTTGCTGGTTACTGGGTACTTATTGCTGGTTAATTACTGATTAATAGCACGATAAATTATTCTGTTACTAATTCATCAAATTATTTAATATATTCAGAATGCACATTTTCAAACAACTAGCAACCAGCAACTAGTAACTAGCAACTTAGGTTAATTAATCCAGATTACAGCTTTTGTCCTGAAGATTAACCAAGTTCAAACCACTTGTGAAAGACCGGAAGTTCTTTATCGGTATATCCGGAATGATGAAATTCGTTTGTATGCTGATTATAATTGTACTCTTTACCCCATTCCTCTGCATTTTCTGCAACCTGAGCTATGGCGTCCGTAATGAACATTAACTCATCATCTGTCATTGTAGGATGAAGCGACAATCTTACCCAGCCGGGTTTCATTGAGAGATCCCCTGCTTCTATCCTGTCGGTAATCTCTTTCGAAAGATTGAAGTCGACTTTCAGCAGAAAATGCCCATAAGTTCCGGCACATGAACATCCACCCCTTACCTGTATACCAAACCTGTCGTTCAACAGTTTGGTTGCCAGGTTATGATGAATTTTATCAAGATAAAATGAAAATACCCCAAGCCGGTCAGTGATGTTTTCAGCAAGAATATGTAATCCTTTTATTTTTGTAAGTTCTCTGAAGGTAAGTTCAGTCAAATACTTTTCGCGTCTGTCGATTCTCTGAGTATTCATTTTTTCTTTGAGAGCAATTGCAAGTGCAGCTTTTATTCCCTGTAAAAATCCTGGTGTTCCTCCGTCTTCTTTGACTTCAATGTCGCTTATATAGCTGTACCCGCCCCAGCGATTGGTCCATTTAACAGTTCCGCCTCCAGGGGTATCAGGAGTTTCATTCTTGTATAGTTGTTTATTGAAAATAAGTACACCTGCACTACCCGGACCTCCGAGAAACTTGTGAGGGGAGAAAAAAACAGCGTCAAGCTGCTCCCGTTTGTCGGATGGATGCATATTTATGTCAACATATGGTGCCGAAGCAGCAAAATCAACAAAACAATACCCATTATTTTCGTGCATAATTTTTGCAAGCTCATAATATGGCGGCTCATAACCTGTA
>CAZCQC010000175.1:0-4953 GCA_964500155.1 uncultured Rikenellaceae bacterium
TTGGATTATTGTTTTCATTTGCAAAAGGTTATATAAGTACCAGATTTTTATAGCTTTTCATTATTCAAGACTTTGTTCAGATTTATCCTTAAATCACACCTGGTTAAGCCACACTGTGAAATTATGATATTGTTATGAAAAAGAGAAATCAAAATTCCTGATCTTTACCGGCTGTACATTTTCGAAATTGCAGTTGGCGATGCATTATATTGATGAAAATAAGCGGACTTATTGAAAAACATTTCTGGCTGATCCTTTTGGCTGGCATTCTATTGGGTTTATGGTCCCCTGTATCTTTCAAAGCGCCTCCGGGACTACCGAAGATATTGCTCGGAATGATGCTTTTCCTTGCTTTTCTGAAGATTGACGCACTGGAGGTCCTTGAAAACATGAGGAATTTCAGGCTGATGATCTATATAGCTTCTGTCTATATGCTGGTAATTCCGCTTGTTTTTTACTTTTCAACAATGATTTTTGATGCTGAACTTGCTGTTGGAATACTCCTCCTGACGGCAATGCCTGCCGGTGTCTCGACACCTGTACTGACAGATATAGCCAAAGGGAACATATCACTTTCAATGAGTCTGGCGATCGTTAGTCAGTTGCTGGCCCCCTTTACCGTACCATTACTATTCTGGCTGGTAGACATCAATTCCCTGACAATTAATAAATTATTGATTTTAAAGGATATTGCCATTCTTGTTTTCCTGCCATTGATCATTTCACAGATAGTAAAAAAATATCTTCCCCTGACAATCGGGAAGACCCAGCATCTTTTCACTTCGGCTAATGTCTTCCTTCTTTTTACATTTGTTTATATCGCCATCTCCTCTCAAAGGAATGTAATACTCGAAAATCCGGCAGGCCTGATCTGGAAGATTGCTGTGCTTTACCTTGTATTCATACTGCTCCACATAATAGGGTATATGATATCTCACAAAGAAACCCGGGAGAACAGGATAGCCGTTGCTATTGGCGCAGCATATATGAATAACGGAATGGCAATCGTCCTGGCAGCATCATACTTTAAACCCGAAATCCTGGTATTAATGGTCCTTTCGGAGCTTCCCTGGAACACTCTTCTGGCACCATTTAAAAAAGTTCTTTCCTGGTCTGTTGGTGAGAATACCCAATGAACCAAATTGGTCGTGGTTATTAGACCCAATTCACTTTGTGCCATAGCCAAGACCTGTTTATAGGAATGAACATATCCACTAAATGCTAAAAATTCTGTAGAAGTGAACTGTTTGTCAACTTGATATTATTTTATTGCTGACCTACAGCATTCCCTGCTCCTCAAGCCATTTCCTTACCCTTTCATGTTCTGCCAGGTATTTTGATTCGATCGTCTGCTGGATTTTTTGAAACCGCTCTTCTTTACGGATATTTTTAAAAAGCAGGTCGTGTTTTGCAAAAGTTACCATCCATATTGGAAAAGTATTTTTTTGGACGACTTCATCCAGATATCTGTAGGCTTTAGCTTTGTCGCCCAGAAAAGCAAAAGTGCCTGCAAGATCATATTGAGCGGCCTTTCGTTGATCGATATCCCTGCCGAGCCTTATACTTTCTTCACTATATCTGATCTGCTGGTTGAAATAGTATTCTGCCTCCTTCTTCTTGCCGACCTGCCAGAAAGCATATCCTGTGCGGTGCGATCTGACTAGATTCAGGGTGCCTGATTTCTTCAATCTCTCAACGTCTTTTACAGCCTGGACATACGCCTCTTCGTTATGTCCGGGAGTTACATAATAATAATTCTCGCTGGCAGAACTTGTTGAATCTATATCTTCTAACTGTTTCCAAAGTTTTAATGCTTCTTCAAAATTTTCATTACAAAATTCTAAAAATGCAATATTACCCAGCCAGGATACCTTATTACTATCCAGAAACAAAGCTTCGTTATAATAATATTTTGCTTTTTCAATGAATCCGGCATCCCCATATGCCCTGCCCAGTGACTTTAATATTAACGGACGCCCCTCGCCACGAACAAGGTTTAACGCCTGATGGTAATTGTCAAGACCTTTAACATAATCACTCAGAACGCGTGTGAGAAGATTTCCTCTCCTATAATAGACCTGATAGTAATTAGGATTAATTTCCAATGCTTTATTATAATTAAGTAAAGCTTCGGAAGATTGCCCAATTATATTGTAGTATTGTCCTTTCATAAAATATGCTTCATCCAGCTGATCATCGCAGGAAAGAGCTTTCTCTGTCAACACACGACATGAATCAAGAAAGTCTTCCTTAAAATAGGTTTCATAGTAATATCGGTTCCAGTATGCAAAGGCCAGTCCTGTATAAGCCCTGGCAAATGTAGAATCTGTTTCAAGGGCAGCATTATACAGGTTAACAGCCGTCTGATAGGAACTATGATTACGAGTAGTTTCAATATCCTTCTGATAACTATTTGCTTTCAGATATAGTTTATAAGCCGCAATATTTGCAGTAGGTACTTTTTCTATCAGCTCCCTTTCCTTCAGAGTTATCGTTGCCTTTAATTCTGAAGCTATATTTTGTGCAATCCGGCTTTGTATTCTGAAAAGCTTTTCAGTCTCCCTCATCTTATGCTGAAAAGGTTTTGACCAGATATGCATGTCAGTGGAAACCTCAATTAATTGAACCCTCATCCGAAATGTATTGCCAATTTTTTGCCCACTCCCCTCAATTATATAATCCACATCCAGCTCCTGACCAATTATCGGAATGGATTTGTTGCTATTTCTGTATTGTTCAACTGAAGTATGGGAAATAATTCTTAGCTCATGTAATTTGGTAAGGCTATTAAAAATTTCCTCCATTACACCATCATAAATATACTGGTCGGCTTTATATTCACTGAGATTCCGGAACGGGAGTATCGCTATTGATGTTCGCTTATTTAATTCAGGCTTACTTCCAATTGCAGAAAAATTCCCTGAAAAGAGTTTAGAGAAAAGATAAACAATAACCACAAGGATCAGGACGCTTGATAAAATTATTATAATTGATCTCCGGGCTGGCCTTTTTTGTTTTTGTGTTGTTGGATCAGATGGCGTTTCTTCATTATTATTATTACCTGATCTTTTCACTTTTCCCGGAGGATAGCCAAAATAATCATGAAAACACGATATAAAATATGAAGGACTGCTGAATCCGGTTTTGTAAGCAACTTCGGAAACCGCATAAGATTCATTCTGAAGAAACTCAAAAGCTTTATGTAATCGGATCTCACGGATAAACTGATTGCTTGTTTTTCCATTTATCGAACGAAGTTTCCTGTTAAGACGGTAAAGGCTCATGTCTGACTCTAGGGCAAGCTCCTTCGCCCCAAAATTTTCATCCCCCAGGTTAGCCTGAATTATTTCAGTCAACTTCCTGATAAAACTCTGATCGGTGTTAAGCGGATCTGACACAAAAAAACTTTTTAATTAGCAAGTAACCTGATAAAGATAACTTTAATCCAGGTTCATACGCTTTCCCTGATCAGGTAAATAATCTTGAAACACCAATTCCCTTAATAACTATTCAACTTATACGCCACCCCTGCTTTGACATTCAGGAATGAAGCCCTCGAAGTCCCCATCTGAAGTAGCAATCCGGTTCCCAGACTTACCGCAAATGAATCGTCAATCCGGTATCTGATCCCTCCACCGGCGTTTATAAAAAGTTTCGTATTCTCATCAAGGTTCTTTACTCCGAATAGAAGTCCGCTGTTACCAAAAAGAAACGGTTCGATCTTCTTCTTATCCCATGTAAACCTGAAATCAACAAAAGCAGGAACCAGATTTCCTTCTTTATAGAAAAGCAATCCCGATCCTAATCCGATAAACAGGTTGGTGCTAAGGTTCAGTCCGTAAATGTTCAGCTGGTAGCCATGCGAAGAGGTAAATCCATAGTAATGCCTTGAATAGGGCATTGTCGTACCTGCAACTCCGTATCCGAAAGTACCTTCAGTGACATTTGAATAACCTGAATTAGGATTCAATGTCACATTCTGTCTGTTTGAACCTGATTGTCTCTGAGCCGTGACAAGAAGAGCTGAAAGTAAAAAGAGAGGAATGATCAGGAGTTTCTTCATATAAAGGGTAAAAATAATCAATTAAATGACTTAAGTTGCTGGTTACTTGTTGCTTGTTACCAGATGTTTAAAGTGCACATTTTAAAGATTTTATAAATTAATAAAGATGTAAAGAATAAATTACGTCAAATAATCAAACAAACCAGAACCAGAAACGAGCAACCAGCAATTTGAATTAACTATTTACTACCAGATTTACCAAATGATGAGTAAGATGTTAATAACTTCCCGCCTTTTGTTATTTATTAAAAAAGTATTCTGGCAATCCTATACCTACCTTTGATACTGGCCAGCACCCTTTCACCTTTCCAATTCTGGAAATTAGCACAATAAAATACTGATTAACAACTAAACAAATGGGGTGCTGGCTTTCTTTCCTGAAGTGATGAACGTTTTGAGAAGAAATAAATTGCCGTTCCACAAGAATATTTCAACTCAAAGTGCGTTTAATATATGTAACTGTGGATGAATGATAAATCATACAGGAAAAATGGCAACTATGGAACCACATGATTTAACAAAGGGGATCAATGTAAGTGCTTACAAGTTAAGCCTTGCAAAGCAACTGGAGGAAAATGCCAAAAGGCTGAAGGAACATTATCAAAGGGTTCAGAGTCAGCACAAGGAAATTGAAAACCAGAAACAGGAGATTACAAGTTTTGTCTGTGACTGGCAGTAGAAATTAATTATCATGAAGTTTTTAATTCCCCAATCCTGGGCCATCAGGATGTAGAGATTTTATATTCCCGATTTATAACAATATTAATTCCAGCAATATTATAGTTCACTAATACTGGCCTCCTTCTTAGTGGTATTTTTCTAGCCCGAACAGGGGTAAAATGTTAATAACTTTGCTAAATTGTTATTTAGTCTCCGAAAACTTTAGAATT
>CAZCQC010000176.1:0-7535 GCA_964500155.1 uncultured Rikenellaceae bacterium
TGCAAAGGAATTTATATTGAGCCGGAAGCAATCGCCTACAAGGATTATGAAGAAGTGAACCAACACTTTCTGGAGGACCTGGAATATATGTTTAATAACAAAATTTATGTTGGCATAGCAACCCACGACAAACCTCTTGTCGACGGAGCTTATAAATTGGTTAAAAAGTACAATATCCAGGGAAACATGTATGAATTCCAGATGCTATACGGAGTCACTCCAAAATTGCGCGAAAGTATTGTAAACGAAGGACATACAATGAGAGTATATGTTCCTTTCGGCGTTAAGTGGTTCGGGTATTCAACCAGACGGTTGAAAGAAAACCCCAAAATGGCAAGCCATATCATTAAAGCATTATTCTATAAAGGGTAAACGACACACGGTGTACGACACACGACACACGGAAAACCTTGTCCCTGAGTCGTATGTCGTTTGTCTTGCGTCGTAAAATCGCTTTTATTTTCTCGTTTTTAACGATTCCAGGTATTTCTTATGGATCTGATCAAGCTCCTGTTTGGTCAAACCTGATTTCATCGGTGGTGGTTTCTCAGGTAATCCATTTATGAGAAAATAGGCCATACCAATCAACATAAAGGGGCTGAGGCCAACAATTCTGTCAGAAGGTATAGTTCCCTTTTCAGATGCATCCCTGAGTCGCTTCTGCTGAATAACTGAATAGTTTGATGCCGGGTCGCCCAGCTTAGTCATTGCCATTCTCCCCTGATAAGCTGAAATCGCCATATTGTATTTTGCATTCTCCATTTCAGGGGTGGTTGGCGGCGCCTTGAAAATATCATATTTAAGACTCTGAATTCTTGGTACGATAACTACTTCTCCTATTGAAAGAGTATCAGTATTCATATATACGCCAGCGGCAAAATCACTGCCGGTAAGGGTATCGGTTACGTAATAATATGCCGACTGATAACCCAGAAGGCTGAAAACGATTGTATCCTTCCGGTTAACTCTGATGGCAAAAGTACCCTCTTTATCACTTGTTGAAACAAAAGACCGGCCAATCTTAATCTGTGCGTCGGGCAGTGGTTCAAGGGTTTGTGCATCCCTTATAATCCCGCTGAAAAGCATTATTCTTTCCTGTGTAGTTCCGGTCTGGTTGAATCCACATGTACTGTTAATCAGGGCCAAATATAATATGAGCCAGATCTTCTTCATTCAGCCTATCAAATAACCCTTTAATATCAATTCTTTGAGCGGTCTTTTAGGAACATGATGATTCTGTTGGTCATCCCGCCAGTATTTCACATCATCGTCCTTTATTTCGTCAATAAAGATCTTTTCTGCAGGCTTTCCCAGGGCAAGAATAAGGATAATTTCGAATTTTTCAGGAATTCTTAAATCATTCCTTAATGCTTCCCGTTTGATCGATCCTATCATGCATCCTCCCAGTCCTGCTTCAACAGCGCCAAGCATAATGCTCTGAGCTGCAATCCCGGGATCGAAGCTGAAAGTTTCGGTTATTGATTTATCTCCCAGGATAATAATATATGCCGACGGCCTTTCGCCCGAATCCGGGCCGTACCAATCTTTAAGATATGCAGCCCATGCAATGGAAGGGAAAATCCTTTGACAAAACTCCGTAGTATTAAATAGAAGGTACTTCAAAGGCTGCCTGTTAGCAGCCGATGCAGACATACGGGCCAGATCAACTAATCCTTCAAGTACTTTCAGATCAATATGATACGATTCATCAAACCGTCGGAACGATCGTGTTTTATAAACCAGTTCTTTTAAGTCCATGGCATTCTTGTTATTCACAATTTTGTTCCCTATTTCTTTATTTCTCTATTGCTTTTTTTTCTATTTCTTTTTTTCATCCAGATATAATCCTGTTCTGGAGAGAATATGGTCCAGGTTTGCCAGACCGTAAACCACTACTGCAGTAACAATTGAAGTATGCTCCTGGTATTCAGGAATGCTTTTAGTATAAAGGTCATTCTCTGTGTGCCATATCTCCCCGTAGCTGAAATTGTAGCCTTTTGAATCGGGAGCATCAAAAGAGAGGGTGGGAACGCCTTTCACGGCAAAAGGGCCGCTGTCCGTACCTCTGGCTTCTGTCGGCATCGGCCGGGGCGGTTGAGTATTTTTCTTAAGCGTAAATGGAAAGTCAGGATGAACGTTGCTCAGAGGTTTACATACTTTTTCAAGATCGTCATACATTGCTTCCGGGACCGATAGTCCTGAAGCAACAGTTGGGCCGCCATCGCGGTTAAAGTAATTGGAAATTTTCGGAAGCTTTTCCTTATTGGCTTCCACCCAATGCTTCGATCCAAGAAGTCCATATTCCTCTGCTGCCCAAAGGCAAACCAGAATTGTGCGCTTCGGTTTTCCTCCGGCAGCCATTATCAGACGTGCTGCTTCCATGTTAGGTGTTGCTCCTGAGCCATCATCTACCCCACCTGTTGCAACATCATATGCATCAAGGTGCCCTCCCATCATTACATATTCATCAGGGTACTGTGTTCCACGAATCATGCCAATAACATTATAATATTTCACCGGTCCTGGTTTGAAGTGGTTCCGTATGTCGAACTCCAGAAGAAAATACCTGCGTTCTTTTACCATTTTTTCGATCACCGTATACTGGCTCTCATCAAGCCTGATATCACAAACAGTCGGCAGGGTTTCGAAGGTTATCCTGTCGATGTTCTTCCTGTCATAAAGGGCTCTTATCGGGACCTCTGATGATTGAATGACTCCAAGTATTCCAGCCTCACACATCTCGCGGTAGAAAAGGGCAGGCTGGTCCTTCAGTTTAAGGTCCGATGGTGCTCCAAATCCCGGCGGTGGACCACCGGGAGCATCTCTTCTGCTGACAGCCGCCGCGTTTGTTAATGAGTCATTGTATGTAATGATACTTGCCCTTATTGAGTCCCCTTTTGCGGACTTGTCAATCGGAAATCCGTCGTTTTTTCCGGTTATCAGCACCCAGGAACCTTTCAGTGCACCTTTCATGCGGTTAAAATCAGCACGTGTTTTGGGTTCCAAAAGAACTGGACCTCGCTCCACACCCATGGTCCCCGCTGTATATGAAGGAGTTGCAAAATGAAGAGTCATTCCGTTATCTGAAAGCATACGGCCGAACCATGGTCCCCGGTTAAAACCAACGGGTACGGTACCTGCCTCATCCATTATCACTTCCATCCCCCATTTTTTAAATTCAGATGCACACCATAATGCAGCATTTTCATAAGCATCTGAACCAGCGAGACGACCTCCGAACCTGTTGCATAAGACGTCGAGATGCTGCATGGTACGGTTATCTGTTTTCCCAAGTTCGATGATCTTGTCAACAACCCTGGACTGTTGTGCCGAAATCACCGGAGAAACGAGCAGCAGGGCTGCTAAAATGACTGAGTATTTCTTCATTGTATTTACTTGTAACGATTTTCAATTAAATCCCAGTCAATGTCTTCCCAAAATGCTTTAATATAACCATCAGAATTGAAAGCAAGCTTTGGTAATTCAAATGTCATGGATTTGTTTTTAAAGATTAATCGATATTAATAGATTTAAAAAAGATTTCTTTCAAAAATAGTCATTTTAGACTTCATTATTAATGAAGTCATGTGAGAAAAATACGGTCTGGCAACGCAGGAGTAATACCCTTTTCATGCGATATTCTGAAAAGCTCCGTAAGAGCCCTTTTCCCTTCCGGACCCAGAGCCAGGGAAAAATCATTTACATACAGATCTATATGACTATTCATCACCGTGCTTTCCATCTCCCTTGCATTTGAGGCAACAAAATCATATGATGCAAGGGCATTTTCGCCGGCGTATTCGATACTTCTGCGAAGGATCCTGTTAAATTTCAATGCAATATCTTCTGGTATCCGGCGATGAATCACAATAGATCCGAGGGGAATTGGGAGTCCTGTAAGGCGTTCCCAGAATTCACCCATATCTGCAATTTTATGAAGTCCTTTTCTCTGATAAGTAAACCGTGTTTCGTGAATTATCAGACCGGCATCAGCTTCATCTCTCAGCAGCACTTCCTCAATATCGGAAAAAAGATATTCTGTTTTGTTCAGGGCTTCAGGCCAGGCTATACTGAACAGAAGATTTGCAGTTGTGTATCGGCCCGGGATAGCAATCCTGATATCTTTCATGTTTTCATATTCAACAGGATTTTTACATATTAAGAGGGGGCCGTTACCATACCCAAGTGCACTGCCGGAATCAAGAATAATATAATCAGCAGCTACATAAGTATAAGCGTGGCAGCTTATCTTAGTAATGTCAACTTCGGAGGAGAATGCTTTTCTGTTCAGGTCCTCAACATCAGCAAGGAAATAATCAAACTCAAGGCCTTCAGTATCTATCCTGCCGTTTACAATGGCATCAAAAATGAATGTATCATTTGGGCAGGGTGAAAATCCAAGTGTCAGTTTCATCTTTTTATTCAAATGACAATAATAATTCTCCCAGTTTTTCCGAAAGGTTTCTAATTGCAAGCGGAATGTTCCATTTATCCCTGTTGCGGGGTTCGACCCTGTTGGATACCGCCCTGACAGCAAGAAAAGGAATATTCTCCCTGCTGCAAACATAGAAAAATGCTGCACCTTCCATTGTTTCGATATCAGGATGATATCTTTCTGATATCAGCTTGATATTATTTTGCATGCCGGTTGAGGTATTTACAGTAATGGCATTAACCGGACGGAACAACCGGGTAGCTCCGGAAACAAATCTGTTATCGGAAAATATCTTTCCGGATTTGAATGGAAATGTGTCAGGATCAACCAGACCTGCCTCGGCGAGTGTAAGAAATCCGGCACTGGATTCAACACCAGCATCGGCAAAGCAATCAGATACAGGTATAACAACCTCTCCGACAGGGAGGTCATCCCTGTGACTTCCGGCTATTCCTATGTTTATTGCAAGATCAGCCTTCAAGCCTGAAGAGATAATTTTGGTCATCGCCCATGCAGTGGCAACCGATCCGACACCAGTAATAAGAGGAGTGATCTCATTGCCTCCGAAAAGAAATCCTTCAGGGATGATTTGCATTCCGGGTATTGTTTTCAATGTATCTGCTTCAGTAGAAGTGGCTGTAACCAGAATAATTCTCAATGGCATGTTGTTCAGAAAATATTGCTTGATAAAATGACTGTATAAATATATTGTTTTCAGATTGAAAAAGATCAACTTATTTGGTTAATATTGCAGCGTTAATGGTCTGTTTATGATCTACATTACACGTAAAGAGCAGTTTAGCGCCGCACATAGGATGTACAGAGAAGGGTGGTCGGATGAAGAAAATCTAAGGGTTTTCGGCAAATGTTCAAATCCTAACTGGCATGGACATAACTATGTCCTGTATGTTACAGTGAAAGGAGATATTTCTGAAGATCTTGGCCTTTTCATAAACCTGAACACTCTTAAACAGATTATCAAAGAGAAGGTAATAGAAAAGGTTGATCATAAAAACTTAAATATTGAAGTCAGTTTTATGCACGGTAAAATTGCAACAACTGAGAATCTTGCAATATCGATCTGGAATGAATTGAAACCTGCTATTGAAAAAGAAGGTGCATTTCTCCACTGCATAAAAATTGGCGAAACTGAAAATAACACTATAGAGTATTATGGCTAAGAAAATTGAAACCGTCAATAATGGCAGCGGAATTTCCCCAAAAGGGTATAATAAAGTTGAATCATGGGATGCTGACAACATTAATGAACTGGCCTCGGTTTATTACAAAGTCCTTAGGCTTATTGGTGAGGATCCCGACCGTGAAGGACTGAAGGGAACCCCTGTCAGAGTTGCCAAAGCACTAAATTTCATGACAATGGGGTACAACCAGAATCCATGTGAAATAATAAACTCCGCGAAATTCAGAGAAGATTATAAACAAATGGTGATCGTTAAGGATATCGAACTCTATTCGATGTGCGAGCACCATATGCTTCCTTTCTTCGGAAAAGCTCATGTTGCATATATTCCAGATGGCCACATTACCGGATTAAGTAAAATTGCAAGGGTTGTTGATGCATTTGCCAGGAGGCTCCAGGTACAGGAAAGACTGACCGTTCAGATAAGAGACTGCCTCCAGGATTGTCTGAATCCGATGGGTGTGGCTGTTGTAATTGAAGCCCAGCATATGTGCATGCAGATAAGAGGAGTACAGAAGCAGCACTCAGTTACAACGACTTCAGCCTTTACTGGAATTTTCCTTGAAAATCTCAATACACGCGAAGAATTTGTTCATCTTATTGGCTCCAACCTTCATTAGGAAATATTTTATGAAAGCACATGTTTTCCCTGGTCAGGGAGCACAATACCCGGGAATGGGTAATGATCTTTATAATAAATCCATCCTGATTAAGGAGTTGTTTGAAAAGGCAAACTCGTTACTGGGATTCAGGATTACAGACCTTATGTTCAATGGGACTGACGAGGACCTGAAACAAAC
This sequence comes from uncultured Rikenellaceae bacterium, assembly GCA_964500155.1. Classification (GTDB taxonomy): domain Bacteria; phylum Bacteroidota; class Bacteroidia; order Bacteroidales; family VadinHA17; genus LD21. The sequence continues at coordinate 6,437 of CAZCQC010000176.1, forward strand.
CAGGGTGACTCAACCGGCAATTTTTCTGCATTCAACAATTCTTGCCATCCACCTCGCCGATTCTTTTCGACCTGAAATGGCTGCAGGACATTCACTTGGTGAATTTTCAGCTCTGACTGCCTGCAAGGCTCTCTCTTTTGAGGACGGGCTTATCCTTGTTTCAAAAAGAGCTCATGCCATGCAGAAAGCATGTGAGGCAACTCCATCCTCCATGGCTGCAATTATTGGACTTGAGGACAAGATTATTGAAGAAACATGCGCAGAGATAGATGAAACGGTTGTACCGGCAAATTACAACTGTCCCGGACAGATAGTAATTTCAGGCTCAACATCCGGAGTTGAGAAAGCAATGGAAATCCTTAAGGCCAAAGGTGCAAAGATGGTAGTTAAACTTGCCGTGGGAGGGGCATTTCATTCGCCACTGATGGAACCGGCCAGGATTGAACTTGAAGAAGCCATTCATAATACTAATTTCGATAATCCCGTATGTCCGATTTATCAGAATTTCACAGGTAAAAAATCATCTGATCCTGCTGAAATAAAAGCTAATCTTATTGCTCAACTTACATCACCTGTAAAATGGACCCAGACCATCAGGAATATGATTTCCGACGGAGCTGAATCATTCACAGAAGTGGGACCCGGGAAAGTACTTCAGGGTCTTATAAAAAAGATAAATAAAGATTCAGTAATTGATTCAGCTATTCTCTGAACTATTTATGTGTTCGGAACATCAGTTTTATTCTGAAAACCCGATTCAATAAAAGATTAGGCAACAGGGCGTGATTTCACAAATGCAGCTACCCAGTGCAGCAGTCGGGCTTCAGGTACTCTAGTCACTCTTCACCGGTTTCATAATAACTCCCTTGTGGCTCTTCCCGTCAACCATGATCTCAAGGGGCTTCTCGAATCTGATATGCCGAAGGTGCTGGTCTTCGTATAAGGCATCAATTTCATCAAGGAATTCCACATCATACGATCCTTCTCTGATGTAAGGATTTATTGTAAAATATCCGATCCGAAACGATGTCAGATTCTGAAAGAAGTGAGTCCCCTGGCTTGGATCTATCCTGTAAGACTTAAGACCTGATTCAATTAT
>CAZCQC010000177.1:0-5254 GCA_964500155.1 uncultured Rikenellaceae bacterium
TCTCCATTGACCTGATTTTTGGTAAGAGGTCCGTCTACAAAAGATATGGATGATCCCCCGGTTGGATAAACAGCCGATACAGAAGTGCTTAACATAACAAGACGATTGGCAGAGCTGGTTCCGATAATTCCATTTGTCAGCAGTAGCTGATTGTTTAATTCAATTAATCCATTTGTGCCAATATTAAGACCGGCGGGATTACTTATCTCGACATTATTGAATTTATTAGTCCCTGAAAAATCACCAGTTGTACCTCCTACAGTCTGAAGATCTGTTCCGCCAAAAACAACTGTTGATGAAGGAGAAGTTCCGGTTCCGCTATTAAAACTCCCTGAATTATACCTTTCAATAGTCCCGAGCAACGTAATCTTCCTGTTATTAACACTGTTATCGAGCATAGGTCCGTCTATAACCAGTCTTTTACAGATTGTCAGGTCAGTTACAGGTAATACCCTTAAGCCTGTACCGGTAAAAAAGAGATTGGATGGACTGTTAAGCTGGCTTCCAACAACTGTATATGATCCTGAACCCCCGTATTCAACAGTTCCGTTTCCGGAGCAGTTAAAAAACTCGGTATATACACCTCCTGGCAGATTCCCGTCATCGAGGTATAGCTTTCCGTTACCATCAACATATCCAAGGTTATGGCCGTATGTTGGTAAAACAACTCTTATCTCATTATTAATTGTTGTATTTAGAACCGAAATGAAATTAATGTCGGTAGTTACAATATGGTTTATAATTACATTACTTCCGACGGGTCCGCCCGGAGGACATGGAGGAGAAGATCCGACAGGAGTCCATATTGCCTGATTCGACCAGGCTCCATTGCTGTTTGTCTGATAGGTGGCTACCTCATCCGGTATTGCTGAATCGTTGCCGGCAGTATAATCACCATTGAGGTTGTTGCTGCCGGAATAGAGGAATGTTATACGGTGGTTTGTCTCATCAACATTATCAGTTACGGGACCAGGGGTAGCTTTATCCCATGTACTGCCCGGAAGAATCAGCCTTGCTGCAACATAATTACTTTCAGTTCCGACAACATCACCTGGAAGATACTGCAGAAGCAGATTTGCATCAAATCCGGAAATTCCGGAGCTTTCTATATGCCAGTAATAACCAAGAGCATTTGACGGATCGGTAATACTTGGATTACACCCGTCAACAGGATTGACCCGGATAGAACCTACAGCCCCGCTGGAAGTTATTGTATACACCGCAGGTGTGTACTTCCCCGAAGTTCCTACAGGAAATGTAAATGTCTGTGCTGCAGCAGTGAAAAATTTCATTACTCCCATGCTGCTGCTTACACCATCCGACTTGATCATTTTGGAAGAACTGAAGGGTGTCCCTGATATTGAACTGTTCTGATTAAGTGTAAGCTGATATTTGTTTATATCAAGTATCCCGGCTGTAAGAACAAGATCATTCTGGAGGCTTATATCATTATTTAGTTTAGCACCCGAAACATTGTTAACAGTCAGCCGGCCAAATGATCCTGTTCCCGTTATCTGCTGTTGTGACGTTCCTGTAAGGGCCACACCTCCTGTAGTATTGTCATCGGTAAAAGATCCGTTGTTTGTCAGGTTCCCGTTCAATGTAATAAGTGATGACGTAAGTACAAGGTTCCCCGTGGTAATATTCAAATCATGAAAAACAGTAAAATTTCCATTTGCTGACAGAGATGTAACAGCTGAAACATCAAGATCAAAGAAGTTGGTTGCTGTTGTCCCTGATATGGATTGTGTCCCGCCATTAAAAAGTGTTCGGTTGGTTCCATAATTATAGGTACCGCTGTTATTCAGATTTCCTTTTAATGAAACATTTAAATTATTTGTGTTGAGAATACTTTGATTATTACTTAATGTCAGGGAACCTTCCAGTGAAAGAGGACTAACCATCAGATTAAGTGTTGCTGTTCTGGCTGTTGCAGTCGTTTTCCCGGTTATTGTAAGATTGTTTATTGAGAAATTTACATCCAGAGAGTAATTCTGAACTGCATCGATTACAGGGCCTGCTGCCGGTGTCTGTGAAAATATTATGGTACCTCCCGTAACTGAATTAGTCTCGGGCCTGAGATAAAGGTCACCAAATGTGGTACCCCCGCCACGGACAAAAGTAATTGTCCCTCCCGACATTGAAAATGAACTTCTTTCATTTAAAATTTCCAGCTTAGCCTTGGTGGCTGTTGCATTATTACCATAAATGAAGAGGTTCCCTCCGCTCTGGGAATAATTTAAAATTCCGTTTGTAGTAGCAACAGGTCTTCTTATTTGTCCTGTCACAAATAAATTTCCTCCGGATATATTGAGAGAAGAAGCACCACTTCCGGAGTATTCAATATCTGCATTGTTTGCAGTATTGCCTGAAGGTCCCACATAGACGTTTCCTCCTCCGTTAAGGATTGTGAATTTACCGGAAAGAAATAATGTCCGTCCGTTCGAAGCATTATTGGCTATATAAACATCTGAAGGAGTATTTATCGTAAGTCCTGCAGTTTCAGGTATAGTAAAGTTTGTTGCCTGGGAGATGTTCAGGTTGCCAGTCCTGCTATATACCAGAGTTCCATTCTGAAGGGTGAGCCAGTTATCGCTCGGGGTTGTCAGTGTTCCTCCAACATTCCATGTAACTGTTGAATCGGGGGTTGTTCCTTTATTTACAGTGACATTATAGAAGTTCGTTACCGGAGTTGTACTTATCGCCGGATTATTAGTTACAAGGGATGAATTAGAACCCTGAAAAAGGACGGTGCACCGGTCACCACCATTGACAAACCTGACAAGACTTGGTGTTCCATATGGAGCAACAGAGTTATCGCTGTTATTATACAGGTTCCCGCTGATTGCCATTATATTATTGGTTGTCGACCCCCATACATCGATCCCTGAGCCTGGCGAAACATAAACATTCCCTGTAATATTGATACGTTGCAGGGTTGCTCCGTTATACATAAAACCGAATGATCCGCCAAGCAGGAGCAAATCACCGCTGACATTAACTGTTTTAGATACGATTGCACCATATTCGCCGTTCCATGACATTGCAAGCCAGGCATCAGCGTCAGAACCATTGCAGATAAGATCTCCCTGTATCGTAACAAGTGGAAGATTGGGCAGAATTAAGTTGGAACCTCTCAAAGGAGTCAGAATCACAGTTCCATAACTGCTCGTATTGGACGGAAGTATATAGTATGTATTAGACTGAGGATTTATTGAATAAAACTCTGAAATCCCGTCATTGGCATTAAAATCTGAAAAGTCACCGGAAGGATAAACAAATGGTTCAGGATTATCAAAATTTGTGGCATCTCTGGTAGTTAGCCTTATCTTTCCATTTCCGTTAGGATGGCTTATCACCGATCCGAAATAGCATCCTGGATTATTCTGGACATCCAGAACAGATCCTGCTTCAATTTGAAGATTTGCGCAGCTTACGACAGCTTTATTCAGCTGGTAATAGGATGCCACCGGATTATTATCATTCACCGGGAAGGAAGGAGTTTCGTTAGAAAGGTAGATAGAATCATTATTCCCGATTATAACAATATCATTTGTTCCCGGTGGTGCAACAGGAGGATTGTTAACAGTATGTGCGGTCAATGACCAGGTGGCGGTTGCTGACCAGACTCCCGACTGGCGGCTGTAGTAAATCGCCGGCGTTCCAAAGCTAGCATCTCCAGCTGTATAATCACCATCAATAAAATTTGTGCTGTTTGAGGGAGAAGACCAGTCTGTAATAGTATTTGTACCCGTATTTATATTGGCGGACTGGCCGTTATACCATAAATATGTTGATCTTTCATACAACGAAGGTATGTAGTTTCCCTCTGTCCCGACAACGTCCGATTGACTATATATAAATGAATGCGTTACGGAATTTGTACCTAATCCTGAAAAGCCTGATGAGTTTACCCTCCAGAAATATGTAAGACTCTGACCGTTTACTGTCGTGGCAGGATGTTCATAACCGACCGGTATAACTGTAATTGAACCATATATTCCCGGAGCAGAACTAAATCCAATTGTTGCAGGTGTATATTTGACTGCCCTTACAGGAATCAACGTTGGTGCTCCGACTGGAAATGTAAAAGGAGTTATTGCCGAGTAGACCTTTGTGAGTCCACCGTCACCAGCATTACCAGCTGTTTGCAAATACCGTGTCGATCCGCCGCCTGATATTGAGGCAGTGGAATTAAGTAAAAGATTGTAAATACCAATATTGAAAAGCTTATCCTGCGAAAAAGTGAGTACGCCGTTTATGGTTATCCTGGCTAACAGGGACACAGGTGCCGCCGCACCATTTGTATTGTTTAGGGTCAGGTTCTGAAATATCCCTGCCCCGTCAATAGTCTGGACTGATGTACCGTTTAATACAATAGCTCCGGTCCCTGTATGAACACCTGAGTTATAAATATTTCCTGATATATTGACCGTTTTTCCTCCATCATTCAGTGTTCCAAGAGTAAGATTAAAGTTATTCGTAATATCCAGAGTACTTTGTGATCCTGCAACAGTTACAGTTACGCCGGTTGGTTTGTTAATGTTAAGACCATATAGTGAAAGGGCTGAGGCCAGGTTAATAGTAAAGGTCTGATCAGCAGCTCCATTAAGAATGGTTGTATTCGTTCCCGGAGTGTATGTAGTGCCACTCTCTATATTGACATTTCCTCCGACCGTCAGGTTAAAATTGTTTGCAGCAAGACTTCCCGAAGTGAGGTTGAGATAATTTTGTAATATCAGGGCAGTTGACAAACCTGCCACGGATGAACTGCTCAACCTGTTAATAGTAAGATTATATAACGGAGCGGTAGTATTTATCCGGTAGTTGGCTGCATCTGCCAGGACGGTTCCTGTTACCGGAATTATTTCCAGAGTCCCTCCTGTAACATTGATATTTGATGACGATGATTTGACATCGAAAGCCTCCTGTTCACCGGCCGCAGTACCCGTAACATCGTAAATACGGATCGTCCCACCCGAAACTCTGTAAATATTATTCAGATTCTCAAGGTTAAAAGATCCGTAGGAAGAATTTATTCCATTTAAAATTCTTGAAGTATTGAGAGTGGTCAATGAAACATCTGAAAGATTGGAAATTGATGTGAAGGCTGAAGGTGTCCGCTGGAAACGGCCCCTCAGGATAAACAATCCGCCACTCTGAATATATGAGGCTGAACCAGTGGTTGAAAGCAGCTGTTTGGCGTCAATGGTTCCGCCGTTGATGATAAATCGACCCGAAGCAATTGAAGAAG
>CAZCQC010000178.1:0-2818 GCA_964500155.1 uncultured Rikenellaceae bacterium
AATTTCCAGTTCAGCTATGATACTTTTAAGATAAGGCTTCAAAAAATAGACTCCATAAGAGTGGCCGTAGAAACAGAAAAGATAGATAACTTTGGAAATCCCCTGATCATGGATATAAACAGTCTTATCCAGCTCTCAACAGGTGAAATATACATTGATGACCCAAACAATAAGTCAGGATTAAAAAGCCTGGCCCAGTATCCTATCGTAAACGCATCCGCTCCGTCTTATATATTTTACGATAAGATTCCCGGGCTTGAAGGTGTTTATAAAAAGGAAAATTTCTATTTCAGGATAGATCCGTTCACATTCGAAAATGTTGATCATTACTCCAATAAGGATATGAAGCTGTCAGGCCAATTCTTTGGCGGAAATATTCTGAAACCCAGTCGTCAGTATCTTACAGTCCAGGAGAACAATTCACTTGGATTTCAGATGAATATACCTGAGGAGGGAATCGAAATATATGATGGTAAAGGCAGAATTTATGATCAGATCAACATGAGCAATACAGGGCTTATCGGCAGTGGAACCCTTAAGCATCTTTCTGCAACAACTAAATCGGAGGTATACAGGTTCTTTCCTGATTCAATGCTTACCAAAGCATCTGTTTTTAATATTGATAATGACGGAGCAGACCGTTTCCCCGAGTTAAAAAGCGAGGATGTTGAAATTAAATGGCTGCCGGTTAAAGATGAATGGCTGGCTTTCAATTCGAAAGGAAAAGGCTTCAATATGTTCGCAAATGGAACAACACTTGACGGTAGCCTTAGCCTCAGATCTGACCGTTTAAACGGAACAGGGATAATCAATATGCCTGATTCCAGGATCAATTCAAACCTCTTCAATTTTACCTCAAACTCAATCAGGGCTGACACTGCTGATTATAATCTTAAATCACCTTCAACAAGCGGGTATGCATTCATCGCCGAAAATGCAAAAACAGATATAAACTTCCAAAGCAAGCTTACCCGATTCCGTCTGAATACCGATTCATCTGTTGTGAAGTTTCCGGAAATCCAGTATATCTGCACAATGACGGATTTTGAGTACAACATGGAAGCCAAAACACTCTCGATGGAACAAAAAGGGAAGACAGCAACCGGGATTATCTCTCCCGAACGGCTTCTCCGCCTTGAATTCAACAATCTTGCAAAACCAACCTTCTTTGCTACAAACAGCCTTCGGGATACCATTGACTTCAATTCACTGAAGGCGAAATATAACGTAAGTGAGGAATTCATTGAAGCCGAAAATATTAGCTACATTCATATAGCCGATGCCCTGATTCAACCTGAAAACGGAAAAATTATAATTAACAGGAGAGCTAAAATCGAAAAGCTGAAAAACGCGTTTATCGCTGTAAATAACCTTCATCTTCTCCGGTCAGCGGATATAGATATTGAATCTGCAAAAAGATATTCCGGAAGTGCATTATATGACTACATCGATGATAACAATGAAATCAGGCAAATAAGCTTCCCTGAGGTCACAGTTGATACAATGGCAACAAGTGCAAGGGGCTTTATTTCGGCTGACCAGAAATTCATGCTAAGTTCTGCATTTACATTTGCCGGCGATGTTAATCTCTATTCACGGTCAAAGAGCCTGCTTTTCACAGGATCGGCAGGGATACTGCACGACTGCAGTACATTTGAAAGTTATCCGGTAAAATTCAAATCATTCATCGATCCTAAAAATGTAATGATCACCTTAAGCGAAAAACCAAGGGATGTCAACGACAATATAGTTTATTCAGGATCATTCATGAATCTCGATTCAATCCATTTCTACCCTGCGTTTCTTTCCCAACAAAAATCATGGACAGACATCGGCCTTATAAGTGCCAGCGGGGTCCTCTGGTACAACAAGGCTAAAGCCAGATATCAGATCTCTTCACCTGAAAAGATTGCCGATCCGGCCGTCAATGGGAATATGGTCGCACTTGACAGGAACCAGTGCATATTATCGGGAGAAGGTAAACTTAACTTTGGATCCGGATTTGATCTTGTTAATATGGCAGAATCCGGAAGTGTTGTTCATACAACCGATTCCGGAAAGGTAGAGATTAAAGCTATTATCGGCCTCGATTTTTATTTTTCTCCTGAAGCTCTGAAGATGATGAGCGATGAGATCAGGATGATACCCACTCTCAAGCCTGTCAATCTTAATTCCGATTTCAACAGCAAGGGAATGAAGGACCTGATCGGTGTCGATGCTGCAAGACAGCTCAGGGAAGAGACAGATCTTTTCGGGTTATCCAGAAATATGCCAAAGGAATTTACTTACGAGCTTCTTCTGAATGAGGTTAACCTTAAGTGGAACGAAGCTTCTTCATCCTTCAGGTCGTCAGGCAAAATTGGAATCGGATATGTTGGCGGTCAGCCTGTTAACGTTTATGTTGACGGATTTGTTGATATTCAGAGAAGAAGGTCAGGTGATATGATTGACATATATCTGAAAGCCAACGCTTCAACATGGTATTACTTTTCTTACTTCAAGGGTGTGATGATGGCTCAGGCCGGGAATATAGACTTTAATACCCTGTTAAGCTCAATAAAAATAAAGGACAGGAGGCATCCTGATTCATCACTCAAGGTGCCATATACTTATATGATCGCCGTGGAGGACAGGCTTGAAAAGTTCCTGAGAAGAATGTCCGGGGAAGAAGATGTTGAACCCGATGTTCTTGATGGAATTGTAAGATAAATGTTAAAAATCCAATCAGTTTTGATATGCATATATTCTATGTGCCTGGTATAAAAGGCAGTACATGCCTGATGGATGAAAATAATTCAAGGCACAGCATCAGGGTACT
>CAZCQC010000179.1:0-4311 GCA_964500155.1 uncultured Rikenellaceae bacterium
GAAATCCTACAATATTAATTTTTACAGGTTTCATTCCTGGACCCCTCCGGAAGCAGCATTCCAGGCTGCTGATATTGAAGGCATTTATATGCAGCCGGAGCTTTCTTTCTGGGGTAGTTTCAACAGGGACAGAAACCCTGATCTGAATGCCTATCTCCTGAAACAGGGAGAAAATATTCTTGAAATATATGGCAATCATGCCTCTTTCGTAATGTTTGCACTCGGGAATGAACTTTCGGGTGACCAGAATGTAATGAATGATTTTCTTAAACATTTCAGGTCCCTTGACAGCCGGCCGCTTATGGCTTATGGATCAAATAATTATCTTGGTTACCGGGGACAGGCTGCCGGCGAGGATTATTTTGCAGGCTGCAGGGTAGGCCCTGATACTGACGATTCATATAAAACACACATACGTGCTTCATTTTCATTTGCTGATGCAAACGAAGGTGGTTATATTAACGGCAGATACCCTTCAACGAATCTGAATTATTCAGGTGCAATTGCAAATTGCACCGTTCCTGCCCTTGGCACTGAGGTGGGTCAGTATCAGATCTATCCCGATTACAATGAGATAAGGAAATATACCGGGGTACTTAAACCATGGAATCTTGAAATCTTCAGGAAACGCCTCGAAGAAAATAATCTTAGCCGCCAGGCACTGGATTTCTTCAGGGCTTCAGGTGCATCCAGCGTTATATGCTACAGGGCTGACATTGAAATGGCTTTAAGAACTCCGGGATTCGGAGGATTTCATCTGCTTGACCTGCAGGATTTTCCTGGTCAGGGAACAGCGCTGATCGGGATCCTGGATGCCTTTATGGACAGCAAAGGGTTAATTTCTCCCGACGAATTCAGCCATTTCTGCAACAGGGTTGTACCGTTGCTTATAATTGATAAATATTGCTGGACCAACAATGAAACATTAAACGCAGATATTCAGGTAGCGAATTATTCAAACGGGGATCTGGCGGATCAGGAAGTTTTATGGGATATAAAAAATTCAAAGGGAGAAAAAATTGCTCAAAGCGAAAACACAATGAATATTGTCCAGGGAGGGTTGTCTGATATTATATCCCTGAATTCCGGCTTATCCGCTATTACTAATCCTGAGAAGGTAACATTATCAATAAAACTAAGCGGAACGCCATACGAAAATTCCTATTCACTGTGGATTTATCCTGCAAATGCCGATACTATTGTTCCTGATGATATCATTGTTTCAAATAAGCTTGACAAGCATCTAGTGGAAGATTTAGCTACGGGTGCAAAAGTATTGTTCTTTCCTGACCATAAGGCTGTCAGGGATCAATCGGTTGGAGGGTTGTACATTCCTGATTACTGGAACTACAGGATGTTCAAATCGATTTCTGAAAACAATAAAAAGCCGGTCTCTCCCGGAACAATGTCGATCCTTATAAATCCGGATCTGCCCTTATTCAGAGATTTTCCTACAGAATTCCATACTAACTGGCAATGGTGGCCGATAGTTAAAAACAGCAGGCCTTTTATCCTTGATAATGCACCAAAGGATTATTTTCCTCTTGTGCAGGTCGTCGATAATTTTGAAAGAAACCATAAGCTTGGCCTTATCTTTGAATTTACCGTCGGAAAGGGGAAATTACTGGTTTGCATGTCGGATCTGAGATCGGTTCAGGATAAGCCTGAAGCACGTCAGCTTTTTAGCAGCATTCTGAAATATATGTCATCCGGTAATTTCAATCCATCACAAAACCTCAGCACCGAAGAACTCAACACACTTTTCAGTTCCACCGTTCAGTCAAAAAAGATTACAGGAGTTGATAATTTATCGTACTAACTTATAACTTTAAGACACCCCGTACCCCATACCCCGTACCTCAAACCGATTGATTACGCTTTCAGAAATTCCTTCGGGACACCCTGAAGGCGTGCAATATCCATGATTTTATTCCTTACATCAAATCCGGAGGAGCAATTCACACTGCATGATTCGCATTTTTCACAGGGCTTTTCCGAAAGATCTATGGATGCCAGGTTCTGAAATGCCTGTGATGCATTCTTATACCCGTAGGCATACATGTAACTCCTCATAATAGTCGGAATATCAAGATTATGCGGACATTGTGGAAGGCATTGTCTGCACTGCTGGCAATAGAGTCCGGTTTCCGAATCAACCAATGCAAGTTTCAGGTCTTTAAGTTCCTGTTCTGTCATCTTCAGATTCCGTACCATAGCAAGGTTTTTCTGAAGCTGTTCCAATGATGTCATCCCCGAAACGATAGATGCGATATTTTCATTCTGCAAAACCCATTTAAGAACGGCATCAGAATTTGGCTGAGAACCTGACTTATCGCGGTAAACTCCTGCAGTTGTCTTCATCCCGACTATTCCCATCCCTGCTTTTACAGCAACGGCAATTGCAGAATTCAATGATTCTATATTCCTGATTTTATAATTGTATGAAATCATAGCCACATCATATATCCCTGATTCAGCGGCTGCCTTTAAGGCCTCTTCGGTATCGCTGTGAGATGCAATTCCTACGAAACGTGTCCTCCCCTGTTTTTTCAGGCGCTCCATTGCCTTAAGAACACCTTCATCAAGAACAGTTGGTCTTTTCCCGGCATAGGGGAAAAGGACGAAGTCGACATAATCCAGGCCAAAGCGGCTCAGGCTGCCTTCAGCTTTTTTAATATATGCATCAGGATCAAAAGGCTTTGAGAAAAGCCCTGTACGGTTGTCAAATCCATCCGGAGGTACAGCTGTGCCAACCACGAATGAATCGCGCGGTAGGCTTTTGAGACCTTCTCCGACTATCTTCTCATTGTTCCCTTCACCATAATATGTGGCTGAAAAAAACATTTTAATGCCTGCCTCATATGCTGATCTTATAAAGCCCGTATCAAGAGCACCTGATGTTCCAAAACTGATAAGGGGTGTTTTGATACCCGTCCTGCCAAGAGTACGGACCGGCATTTGAGGAAGAGCATTAAAAGAGGCAACGACCTGACCAGCTTTTATAGTACCAGGCAACATGGTTGCTCCTGAAATACCAATGATGCTCTTTTTGAGGAATTCACGACGGTTGTTGTTTTTCATGGCTGTAAAAGTTAAATTTTGAAAATACTGTTGTTGTCCTTTTGTTTGAATCGCGGCTTTAAATTTCTGAAAAAATTTCGGGATATGATAAGGAGCCTTCTTTTATTTAGGTGATTATCAAAATATCAAGTAAAACTTTTTTTATCTTTCGTGTAAGATTTTAAATATTTATAAAATTATAAAAACCAACGGACACATGAAAACTCGCCGGTCATTTATTAAAGAATCTCTGGTTGGAGCAGGAGCATTGATGGCTGCATCCTCTTTCAGGCTTCCCATTTTCCAGGATCCTGATATCAGGATATCATTGGCCGAATGGTCTTTTCACAGAGCTTTGGAAACAGGCAAAATGGATCATCTTGATTTCCCTTCAAGGGCAAAAAATGAATTTGGTATATCAGCTGTTGAATATGTCAATGGTTTTTTTGGCGGGACAAAAATGAACTTCAAAGAAGCTGCAAAGAACAGGGCTTATTTGAACGAGATGCTTAAAAGAAGCCAGGATACCGGTGTATTTAACCATCTGCTGATGTGTGATGATGAGGGACCCCTTTCTTCAATAGATGAAAAAGAAAGACTTGAATCCGTAGATAATCACAAAAAGTGGATCGAAGCTGCAAAAATACTGGGATGCTTGACTGTAAGGGTTAATCTTCATGGCTCAGGAAGTGCGGAAGACAGAAAAAAAGCTTCTATTGATGCTCTGAACCGTCTGGGAGAGTTCGCAAAGCCTCTTCAGATAAATGTTGTAGTGGAAAACCATGGCAGTGTGACATCAAACGGCGAGTGGCTGGCAGATGTAATGAAACAGGTCGGCAGGGATAATGTCGGCACACTTCCTGATTTCGGCAATTTCTGTATCTCCCATCCATGGGGAACCATCCAGGAAGGTTGTACGGATATGTATGACATATATAAAGGTATTCAGCAATTGCTGCCATATGCAAAAGGAGTAAGTGCAAAAACCTATGATTTTGGCAGCAATGGAGAACAGCCATTAATGGATTATAAAAGATTGATAGACATTGTCAAAGCATCAGGCTTTAAAGGTTATATCGGAATTGAATATGAGGGGATAAACCAGCCAGAGGATGAAGGAGTGCGCAATACACAAAAGCTGCTGAAAAAATATCTGTAATAAGTTAAGCCCTTTAAGGGCTTGACGTCAATAGAGATGGCCTTACCCGGGTTGCACCGGTGGTTATTCAAATTCAGGCACTTTCGTGCCTG
>CAZCQC010000180.1:0-17127 GCA_964500155.1 uncultured Rikenellaceae bacterium
TGCGTAGCTGTTCCTGTTACCGGTAATCATCTCGAAAAGGTCGAGGACTGGCTCACGGTATTTCCAGGCCCACATAAAGACCGTATTATATCCAAGGAAATGCCCCGCAAGTCCGACCCATAACAGGTGGCTGTGTATGCGTTCAAGTTCACCGATGATCGACCTGATATATTTTGCCCTGTCGGTTGGTTCTATTCCGACAATCTCTTCAACAGCATTTGCAAAAGCAAAAGGGTGGGAGGTGGAGCAGATACCGCAAATGCGTTCGACCAGAAAGAACACTTGCTCGTATGTCTTTGATTCACTGAGCTTTTCAATACTTCTGTGATTATAACCAGTTACCCATTGGATATCCTTTACAATTTCACCGTCACAATAAAGCTTGAACAGTTCAGGTTCTTCCTGAAGCGGATGATACGGGCCAATTGGTATGAGTGTCTTTCTGCTCATTCTTTCTCCTCTGAATTTGATTTAAATTCTTTACGGTAGGGATAAACACCTTCTGCCCAGTTTCCCTCAGATATCAGTTTTTCCTGGTTCGGATGATTAAGGAAATTAATGCCAAAGAGCTCGTGCATTTCCCTTTCGATCCAGTTTGAAGCATTGAACATATTCGAAAGTGATTCCACCTCCGGATTATTCCTGTCGAGTATTACATGTAGGTTAAGTATAAGACCGGCAGAATCCTCGCTGAAATGATAATGTATCTCAAAGCCTCTTTTTGTATGAATTGCTGAAGCAATGATGAATCTGAATCCGGCATCCCTGTATAAATATCCTGCAATATCGGGTAATGAATCAGGATTGATTGTAACAATAATCCGCTTCTGGTTCTTTTCAGTTACCTCAAGAATACCGGTTTTAAATTGGTCCTTAAGCTTTACTATGATTGGATCGTTTCCCATTTACTTTACTCTTTTTACCCCCCCGCACCAATTATTTACTTACAAGTTTAACTATCCCCGCAATGATCGCTTCAGGTTTTGGAGGACAACCCGGAATATAAGCATCCACCGGAATAACCTTATCTACTGGTCCCGCAAAAGTTAAGCTGTCTGCAAATATTCCTCCCGTACATCCGCAGGCTCCGATTGCCACCACCAGTATCGGCTTTGGAGCCTGGTTGTAAATTTCTATCAGCCTTTCTTTATCGTGATGATTAATTGAACCGTTCACAAGCAACACATCTGCATGTCTTATACTTCCAACGAGCAGTATCCCGAATCGTTCCAGATCGTGACGTGGTGTAAGGCAATCGAGGATCTCAATATCACAATTATTGCATGAGGCCCCTCCGAAGTGGAAAACCCATAGTGACTTTTTGAAGCAATAACTTTTAAATCCCACGTTGTTTAGCTTTATTCTGTCAAATTAATATCCAAATGCTATCAAAACTATTGCAATAACCGCAATCAGGTTCATCCATACAAGAAAGAAATTTACAGCCTGCTTGATCCGTATCCTTGGATTAGTGTTCCGGATAAGAGTAAGCAGCAATACAATCCCCATAACTTTAAGGATACTC
Organism: uncultured Rikenellaceae bacterium; assembly: GCA_964500155.1. Classification (GTDB taxonomy): domain Bacteria; phylum Bacteroidota; class Bacteroidia; order Bacteroidales; family VadinHA17; genus LD21. The sequence continues at coordinate 1,526 of CAZCQC010000180.1, forward strand.
CATAAGATATTGATGCCTTCAAGTCTGAAACCTCCCAGTAAAATGGCCACAAGCAGCGATGGCAATATGAAAAGCATTATATATTTTGTCAGTTTAATAAATGCATATGCAGCACCGGAATATTCGATAAAAATTCCTTCCGTAATCTCAGCTTCAGCTTCAGGCATATCAAAAGGAACAAGAGCCAGCTTTGCCTGAATACAAAAGATAGCCACAATGAATAGCAGTGTACCTGACACACTTCCAATAAATGGTGATGCTTCCTGTTGTATCTGAATTATGCTGGTCAGGTCAAATTGCTGACCGCATTTCATGATAATTCCGGCTATAACCAACAGGAATGTAAGCTCATAGCTCAAAATCAGCTTCATTTCCCTCGAGCCCCCAACGGCAGCAAGCGGATTACCAGACGCGAGTGCTCCGATAATATATGAAAATGATGGTATTGTAAGAAGGTAGAAAATTACCAGGAGATCACCCCTGAATCCGCCAGTAATGTTGAAAAGTGGGAGAAGGATAAAAACCCCTGCCATTGTTGCTCCGAAAACAGAAAATATGGGAGCCAGGAGGAAAGTAACGGGGGAACCATGTTTTGGTAGAATGGTCTCTTTTACAAGCAACAATTTGAAAAAGTCATAAAAAGGTTGAAGAACTGGTGGTCCTTTCCTGAATTGTACCCTGGCAGTCACTTTCCTGTCGAACCATGAAAGGAATCCACCGGTTATTCCTGCAAAAAGCAATCCGGGGAAGACAAGAAAATAAAATAGATCAGCTGCCATAATCAATTATTTATGGTTTTCTGTAGTGTATAAATATTCCCTGACAAGTACCTTATCGTTAAGCATGTAAATGTTATCAGCAGGTGATTCATCACCCTCAGTCAATGCAACTACTCCGGGTGGGCAAGCCTTTATGAAAAGCTCAAGCTCCTTCCTGTCACTCAGGTCATAGTAGAGATCCTTGTTCCGGTGATGTTTGAAAAAGTCAGTCATCATTGTACCGAATGGACACACAGTGACACAAGATTTACATGAGATGCAAAGGTTTGTGTGCCTGTCGATGATTCCATCTCCATCTTTTTCGAGAGCTTCGGCAGGACAAACGGCAATGCATGGAGCATCCTCGCATTTCCTGCATGAAAACCTGAAAGTAGCAAGTTCTCTGATCGATTTAAATCCATCCAGGACATGGGATTCGCGAAAATAACACTCCGGCAGTTCTATAGCTGGATTTTCAGCCATAACTGATCTTAGTTTGATCATATCCAGGAGTATTCTTTGAGCCATTTTCAGAACTATAGCATCATTTGATTCATAAGCTGAAACCTTGTGTCGCTGAGCCTGTGGGAAATTGTCTGTGCAATTTTTGACATCGTTTTAAAGCCAAAATCACAATCTTTTTCAATTTCTTTATTTAGCTTTTTTGCATCTATTGCAATAACCTTTGCAGGAGCCATGGCCATTACCCATGCTGTTGAAATATACGGAGAAAATACAGCTGACCACGAAAACAGCTGCCCCTCCACAATTGAACCCAGATGAATTCTTTTTTCTTTTGCCAGACTAATCCCAAGCGATAGTGAACCCTCGAGTAAAACGAAGACCTCTGAGAGTTCATCGTACTGTTCAAACAGGATATCTTTAACTTTGAATTCTTTGAGTGAACTCATTTTGGATATCGTTTCAAGCTGCTTGTCGGTGTAGTGGTCAAAAAACCTGATCTTTTTTAAATCGCCTGTTGTCAGTTTCATGGCTGCTTTTACTACTTGTTGATTGTCAGACTTATTAATAAAATAACAATTAACTTCATTTCCAGATGTCCGGAGTATTTTTTAGTTCTCTGTATGTAAAAACAGGTCCGTCTTTACATACAAAAAATTCACCCATCATACAATGACCGCATTTGCCGAGGCCGCATGACATATTCTTTTCCATCGAAAGGAAAATCTGATCTTCCTTATATCCCATTTCAATAAGTCTGATAGTACCGAATTTCATCATAATTGGCGGTCCGCATACAACAGCTATTGAATTTTCAAGGTTGAATCTGATCTTATTCAGGAGAGTAGTCACTACGCCTACCGAACCATCCCAACCTTCATCAGGTTTATCAACCGTGCGGTAAGCTTCAAATTTCTCAGTACTGTTAAGCCTTTTAAACAGAGGCTTATAAACACAATCGGCAGGAGTTTTGGATCCGTAACAAAGAATTACTTTTTCAAGTTTATCTTTGATATGTTCAAGTGCGTACAGAAGTGACCTTATGGGAGCAAGTCCGCATCCACCCCCAAGAATTACCACTTCTTTCCCAAAGAAGGCTTCAACTGGATATCCTCTTCCGTAAGGTCCCCGGATACCCATATAGGCGCCTGGTTTAAGATTATGCATTATTTCAGTCACATATCCTGTCCTCATTACTGTAACTTCAATCTTATCTGTAACATGCGGAGATGAGGATGGTGTGAAAGGAGCTTCCCCGATACCGTCAACTGATAATTCAATAAACTGCCCGGTCCCGAATGAAAATTCCTCCTCAGGTATCAGAACAAATGTTTTAATAAGAGGTGACTCATCGATAACTTCAGTCAGTCTGGCCTTTATCGGCTTATATATGTTCTTCACATCAGTCATTACAAGCTATATTGCCAACTCAATGAATAATTTATTCTTATTAATTTTTCCAATGCAAGCTTCGATACACCTTCCGCAGCCTGTACAGGCCAGGGAGGTGAATTTTTGAGGTTTCCAGACATACTTGCACATATATCTGTTTCTAAAACGGTTGGGTAACTCCCCAAGGGAGTCTTCACCTCCGGCAACCCGTTGAAATCCCGGATACTGGCAGGCGTCAAGCTGTTTGATCTTTTCAAATCCGGGCTTATCGATAAGAAGAAAACAAGAACAGGTAGGACATATGGTTGCACAGGCACCGCAGGACACGCACGGGGCCGAATATTTCCTCCAGATTTCATCTCCGGCATTTTTTACAATAATCCCGGTAGCTTTGTAGTCGGGAAGGCCCTTATTTGACTCCTTAAGCAAAGATTCTGCCTTGCTGTTTGCCTTCTCAATCTCAGAGATTATATTCTCATCCTTAAGAACCTGAACATGTGCCAACTGACTGACGAACTCCCTGCCTCTGCCGGTGTTAATCCTAAGTACAATCAGATCATTGTTCCTTATCACTGCCAGATCTGAATCAGCATCTGACCAGGGCCTGATTCCATATGAATTGCAATGACAATGTTCCTGCTTAACAAAGCAATCTATTGAGATCAGTATCGTGTTCTCACGTCTTTCTCTATAGGAAATGTCATTAAAGTCCTTATCAAGATAGATCTCATCAAGGATCTTTAATCCCTGAATGTCACAGTTCGGTGCGCCAATAATTATTCTCTGTCTTTTTAGCGGTATACCCGATGTAACATTTTCCTTAACGGGGAGAAAAAAAGTCTTGAGGGAGGTAGCTGGTTTTGCTTTATTGTAGGATATACTGGCTATATTCTCAGGTCTGACCAGCTCATAGTCAATACCAAATTCGTTGTCCACTGCGGCGAAAATGGTATAGGATAACAGCAGTTGTTCAACGGCTTTATCCCATTCTTCTTTTTTGATGCTTAAATATTGCATTTATGTGAGAAGATTCACATATAAAAATATAATCAATGAACAAATAATCAATAAAAACTTATTGATATTTATATAAATAATAACAACAAAAATCATAATATACTCAAATACAATAAAATATAAATATTTTTTTCTAATTGAAATTTTAGTTAAATTGCAATATTAAAAGTTTTAAAAATATTTGATGTGAAACAAATCACAAAATATGTAATAAAAAACAGTCTGAAAAGGATCTTTCTTTACCGGGCCTGTCTGGCCCGCCTGAAAATGATGGGGGTCGAAAAGGTCTTTTCATACACTCTTGCAAACGACACAGGTGTTACATCTGACCAGGTACGGAAAGACTTTTCGGAGTTCGGAATAAGGGGAAATAAACGGGGAGGCTATGAAATAAGCGATCTTCTCGAAAAGATGGAGAACATTTTTCATCGCAATAAGGACCATAACATTGTTCTGATCGGAATGGGTAACCTTGGGCTTGCATTATCAAAGTACAGCAAATTCGTTCAGCGGAATATGAATATTGTTGCAACATTCGATATTGATCCTTTCAAGCAGAAAATAAGGTCGGATATCCCGGTGTATTCAATGAGCCGTCTTGTGGAGATAATTGACAGGTTCAGGGTAAAAGTCGCCATTCTGGCCGTTCCCGAAATTTCAGCCCAGGAGGTCAGTGATGAGCTTGTGAGGTCAGGAATTAAGGGGATCGTTAATTTTGCTCCTGTGCTTCTTAAAGTTCCTCCTGATGTCGTAGTAAATAATGTGAATCTCTGCGACGAGCTTGAAAGTGTCATATACTACGTACATAAGATTATGCAGGATGAGGGTCTTAAAAACTTAGAAATATTATACAAGGATATGAAATACTGATCAGGGGACTGGTTCAGGGTGTCGGATTCCGTCCTTTTATCTGCAGACTTGCTGTAAAGCATGGACTTTTCGGTGAAGTCGATAACAGAACAAACGGAGTTTCAGTTATAGTACAGGGAGATATGAAAACAAATGACAAGTTAACAAATGAGATACTTACAGAAGCTCCTCCTGCATCCCGGATAAAATCAATAGAGGTTTTACCTAAATCCATTGAAGAGTATTTTAAATTCAGTATTGCCTGGAGCAAGGCAAATGAGGATCAGATCACTGAAATAAGTCCGGATATTGCTGTCTGTGAGGAATGCCTTACTGATATGGCGTCAGACCAGGGAAGGATCGATTATCCTTTTATTAACTGTACAAATTGCGGACCGAGGTTTACTATCATTGAGGGGCTGCCATACGACCGCCCTGAGACAACGATGAGAGATTTTAAAATGTGCGGCAGATGCAGTTCAGAATACAATGATATCCTTGACCGCAGGTTCCATGCACAGCCTATAGCGTGCAACGAGTGCGGACCTGAATATCAGTATTATGAGGCCGGGAAAACCATTTCAGGAACGGCCTTGATTCTTAATGAAGTATCATCAATGATATCCTCGGGCCTGACTGTGGCAATCAAGGGAATCGGAGGTTATTTTCTGATGTGCGATTCATTGAATAATGATGCAGTTATGAGGTTGAGAGAAAGGAAACAGAGGGAGGCAAAACCCCTGGCTGTGATGTTCAGAGATATTTTTGAATTGAAAAAATTCTGCTATGTTGAAAAATGTGAGGAACGTGAACTAAAATCATGGCGAAAACCGATCCTTATTCTTAAGCAGAAAAAAGCACTGGCCGCCGCTGTAAGTAACGGGCTGAAGACTATTGGGGCAATGCTTCCGTATATGCCCATCCATTACCTGTTGTTCAGAACCCTAAATACTCCCGCGGTGGTTCTCACAAGCGGCAACCTGTCAGATGAGCCCATTATAAAGGATGATTCAGCTGCGTTAAGAAAACTTTTAAAAGTAGCTGATTCCATTGTCAGCTATAACAGGGAAATCAGAAACAGAACCGACGATTCTGTTATCAGGATCATAGACGGGAGAATCAATATTATAAGGCGTTCCCGTGGCTGGACTCCACAGCCTGTCGACCTGAAATTCAAAGTGGAAGGTATACTCGCTCTGGGAGCTGAGCAGAAAAACAGCTTCTGCATTGGAAAAGACTCACAGGCAATAATGAGTCAGTATATTGGTGATCTTAAAAATAAACAAACGTGTGATTTTTACAGGGAAACAATCGACCGGTTCAGTGACCTGTTCAGATTTAAGCCTGAATACATTACCTGTGATTTGCACCCTGATTACTTTTCCACTGCATATGCTTCAGCACTTGAAAAAAAACATAATATCCCGGTTGTCAGTGTCCAGCATCATCATGCACATATTGTATCAGCAATGGCAGAACATGGACTTGATGAAAAGGTTATAGGTATCAGCATGGACGGAACCGGTTATGGGACCGATGGAAATACATGGGGAGGGGAGTTCCTTGTGGCGGATACCTCTGATTTCACCAGATTCACCCATTTTGATTATATACCTATGCCAGGGGGAGACTTCGCTGTGCAAGAACCCTGGAGGATGGCATTTTCATATATCTACAAATACTTTGGAGAGACATTCGATTATCGTTCAATACCGGTTTTCAGACTGGTCAACAGACAGAAGTTGGCTCTTGTAATGGAGATGATTCAGAATGACATAAACTGCCCGCTCTCATCAGGTGCAGGCCGGCTTTTCGATGCTGTCTCAGCTCTTCTTGGGATTTGCCCGGTTACTTCTTTTGATGCAGAGGCACCCATGCGACTTGAATCTGCGATTAATTCTGATACCGATCAGAATTATCCATTTTCCATAGGAGGGTGTGTGGTGTTTGCTGAAACATTAAAAGCAATCATTTCTGATTTGCAATACTATGATGTTTCATTGATTTCTGCGAAATTTCACAATACAGTCGCCCAGGCAATTCTTGAAGTATCAGACCTGATAAGAAAAGAGACTTCCCTTGAAAAAGTTATACTTTCGGGAGGAGTATTTCAGAATAAATACCTGCTCGAAAAAACAATTCAGAAACTGACTCAAAATAGGTTTAAAGTATATACAAATCACCAGGTACCTGTCAATGACGGGGGCATTTCCCTTGGTCAGCTCGTTGTTGCATCAAAAAAAACAGGATTATGTGCTTAAGTGTTCCAGCAATGGTCGTAGCTTTAGATGGCCAGATGGCTGATGTTTCGGTTGGCGGGGCTCTGTTTAAGGCAGGGCTGCATATGGTCGAGAATGTCAGACCTGGTGATTACATCCTGCTTCATGCTGGATTTGCAATTCAGAAGATTTCAAAGGAGGATGCGATCGAAACACTCAAACTGCTTGATGAGCTGAAGAAATTTGAGAATGAATGACATAAAATGAAATATATTGAGGAATACAGGAATCAGGAACTGATCCTTAAATTATCCGATCACATTAAAAACTCAGTTACCAGGAATTATTCCTTCATGGAAGTATGTGGCGGACATACCTCAGCCATTCATCGTTTTGGAATTCCATCCCTTCTTCCTCCTGAGATAACCTTGATTTCTGGTCCGGGTTGTCCTGTATGTGTAACCGCCACAGATTTTATTGACAAAGCTATAGCATATTCTCAAATGGAAAATGTAACAATTGTTACATTTGGTGACCTTATCAGGGTACCCGGATCAAGCTCTTCTCTGGAAATGGAAAAAGCAAGGGGCGCTGACGTCAGGATTGTTTTTTCAGGATTGGAAGCACTGAATATTGCAAGGTCGGAACCTGATAAAAAAATCATTTTCCTGGGGATTGGATTTGAAACCACCGCACCCGGAACAGCTGTTACAGTGAGAACAGCAAAAGGAGAGGGGCTAAAAAACTTTCTGTTGCTGTCGGCGCATAAGATTATGCCTCCTGTTATGGAGGCTATTGTCAGGGAAGGAATAAAAATAGATGGGTTTATATGCCCCGGTCATGTGGCGACAATTACAGGATCGGGCATATTCAAATTCCTATCCGTGAAATACAGCCTCGGATGTGTTATTTCCGGCTTTGAACCAGTTGATATCCTTCAATCGGTACTAATGCTTGTCAGACAGATAAACACCAAATCGCCAGATACTGAAATACAGTATTCACGCGCAGTCACAACTGATGGAAATCTGATCGCTCAGAATCAAATGTACAATGTCTTTGAACGGTGTGATGTCACCTGGAGAGGATTCGGTAATATCTCTGCAAGTGGTTTGCGCCTTAAGGCAGAATATGGAGATCTGGATGCGGAAAAAAGAATTCCATTAATTCTTAAGCAACTAGGGGATAATCCGTCTTGCATCTGTGGTGATATTCTCAGAGGTCTGAAGAAACCGGAAAACTGTTCCCTGTTCCGGAAAAAATGTACACCTGAAAATCCGGTTGGAGCATGTATGGTATCGGCCGAAGGAGCGTGCAATACTTATTTTAAATATCATTCAAAATGAGTGAAATAGTCACACTTAATCATGGAAGCGGGGGCAGGCAGGCGCACGAATTAATATTGAATATTTTTGCAAAGAAATTCGGGATGCAGGACCCGCTTACCGATTCAGCAGTATTAGCGGGGGAGGGATATACACTTGCATTTACAACTGACTCATATGTTGTTGATCCCCTCTTTTTTCCAGGAGGTAATATCGGAAAGCTTGCATTGTGCGGTACTGTTAATGACCTGTCAGTTTCCGGGGCGGTTCCAAAATATATATCGTCCTCCTTTATTATAGAAGAGGGATTTCCGGTAAAAGATCTTGAGATAATTGCAGGATCAATGGCTGAAGAGGCTGATCATGCAGGAGTCAAAATTGTAACTGGAGATACAAAGGTTGTGGGCAAGGGAAAATGTGACAGGCTGTTTATTACAACAGCCGGAGTGGGATTCATAAAGCCGGAATTTGAACATATTAGCCAGGGTAAGTGGATCTCTCCAGGCGACAGCCTTATTGTCAGCGGCCCGTTGGGTGATCATGCAATCGCCGTTCTGGGAGCACGTAACAATTTGAGTTTCAGTTCATCGGTCGTTTCTGACTGTGCGTCCCTTAACCACATGATCCAAAGTGTTCTGGCAAAATGCAGCAAGGTTCATTTTATGAGGGACCTTACAAGAGGAGGCCTTTCTGCAGTTCTGTTTGAACTTGCTCAACTTTCGGGTATGGGGATCGCTGTTGATGAATCCGCGGTCCCCATCGATGACCCTGTGAGGGGATTATGCGAAGTACTGGGATTTGATCCTTTCAATCTGGCAAATGAGGGCAAGGTCCTTTTTGTTGCAGGCAAGGATGAAAAGGGGAATATTCTTGATATTCTTCACACACATCCTTTTGGAAGAAAGGCAGCCCTGATTGGGGAAATCACTGATGTGAATAAAGGGGAGGTTCTTTTAAACACAATCACCGGAGGAATAAGAATTCTTGATATTCCTTCCGGGATTCAGCTTCCGAGAATATGTTAAGATATTTTCCCGCTGATCACGCTGACTTACTCAGATAAAATTTTATTATCTGAGTTTAGCTGCAAAATCTGCAGGAAATTTCTTTTTAGAACTTGAATCCGAATTTGATTTCAAGCCGGTTATAGTTATTCTTATAAGTGTAAATTATATCGTTATAATTTCGCTGTTTATAGCTTGTCTGTGCGTATCTGTATGCAAAAGACAGATATGTTTCAAGGTCCTCTTTAGCCCAGGAGATTCCGGTACCCATTCCAAGGGAAATTCCGCCTTTGTAATCCTTTGTATAATTGTATTGATTATATGGGTCATCTTCAACATCACCTCCTGTATGGAATATTCCGCCCCCTCTGAAGAATATGAACGGAGCTGTCTTCCTGTCGTTGAAAAGCCGTTTATATTCAAAAAAGACAGGTGAAAAAGTTGAGCCCATGAATTCAACGCCCGATCCTATGCCAAAGATATTATTTGTCATATTGGTGTAATTAACGATAATATTGAAGCTGAACGGGGCACTGAAATTGCTGTTCTGAGATCCTATTAGCAATCCGGATTCAAGAGCGAAACCGGCACCGTTTGTTTTCCGTCCGTCAAAATGAGGCGACTCCTTCAGAAATTTATCTACTTCATCAGACGAAAAATTGAAGAGACTACCGTCGGAAGTCTGAATTTTGTACTTATTCTCTGATATTTCAAGCAGTTTCCCATAGATAACACTTCCGTTTTTCAGGTAAACAGCATCCTTTGTTCTTTGTCCTGACATTGGTAATGCAGTAATAGTCAGCAAGATGAGTACTATCAGGTTTTTTTTCATACTTTAAACATGTTAAGGTTAATAGTTTTGCATGATTTTTGATTAAGCATAGATAGCTAAATCTAACCCTCATGAAAACAAAAATCATTCCAATTATTGCAATTTTTTCGGTTGCAGCAATTTTATTTTCTTCATGCGAAGATTCAACCTTCAGGGAATACACGGGAAATGAACCAGTCTATATGAGCTATGAAAACCTTCGCTCATCGGTAAAAACCCAGCAGAGTGTTGATCTTAAAGACCCCGGAAAGATCTATTACAAGGATAACTATATTTTCATTGTTGAAGAGCTAAAGGGAATTCATGTTTATGATAATACTGATCCGGCTTCACCGGTAAAAAAGGTATTTGTAAATCTTCCGGGAGTTATTGATATTTCAATTTCAGGATTCATTCTATATGCCGACAGTTTTATTGATCTTGTCATACTTGATGTTCAGAATATTGACAATATACATGAGGTGGCAAGGGTAAAAGGTGTTCTTCCTTACACGGTACCTCCTGCCGATAATGATTATCCTAAGGCATATGTCGATGAAGACAAAGGTGTTGTTATTGACTGGAAAGTGAAAACCATCAGGGAGAGAATTTACAATGAACCATATCCATGGCCCATTTATTACAAAGGCGGTGTAGCCTTCCTTGACGCAGCTAATTCATCTGGCGCTTCATCGGGAGTGAGTGGCAGCGGTACCGGATTCGGAGGATCGATGGCAAGGTTCGGGATCAAGGATAAGGTACTTTATATTGTTGATCAGAATAACCTCAAGATATTTGATATTACAAATAAAACAAGCCCTGCCAAAATGGGTGATTTTAATCCCGGCTGGAACATTGAGACAATGTTCCTGTCAGGTAACAATATGTTCCTTGGAACAACCACCGGAATGATTATCTACGATATTTCAAATCCACTGGTTCCGGCATCAAGGGTCTTCTTTAACCATGCAAGGAGCTGCGATCCTGTAATAGTTGACGACACCCTTGCTTATATAACTCTGAGGACAGGGACCACTTGCGGGGGAACCGTCAATCTTCTTGATGTTGTTAATATAAAGAAGATCAGCACTCCGTCAATGGTTGCCACTTTTTCAATGACAAACCCGCACGGACTCGGAAAGAAGGGAGATCTGCTCTTTATTTGTGACGGAAGTGCAGGTCTTAAAATTTATGATGCATCCGAGCCTAAGACGCTCGGCAACAAGTTAATATATTCTTATCCCAATATCGATGCATACGATGTAATTCCAATTGGCAATCTGCTTGTAATGATCGGGGATAACGGCCTTTATCAGTATAATTATTCCGATATTAAAAATATCACGCTGCTAAGCAAGATTGAGGTTAAGAATTAATTCTCTTCATGACGAGATCATAGGAATGATCAATCCATGAGAAAATCTCTTTATCAGGCACTGTACCATCTAAAATTATGGTATTCCAGTGATTTTTATTCATATGATACCCGGGTGTGACTGACACATATCTTTCCCTGAGCTCGATAGCCATGTCAGGATCGCATTTAAGGTTTATAATCAGATCGTCATCCAGACTGACAAGAGCAAAGATCTTGCCTGATGCCTTGAAAACTAGAGTCTCCTCATCAAAGGGAAAACTTTCGATAACGAATTTTTTTGAGATACAGTATTCTCTGAGTGATTCTATGTTCATAACAATTCCTTCAACTATTAGCCTATAATATAAAAAATTTTCAACATGACAAAACCGATTTGCAATAGTTGCAGGAATCATTATCTTGAGGCGCGAAATTTTTTGTTAATCAAAACCAAATAAGACATGTATCATTCAGAGAATCTGGTCAAGGAATTGACCGATAAACATGGCCGGGAACGACAGAGCCTGCTCCCAATTTTGCAGGGTATTGTAGCCAGGTATAATTTCCTTACTGATGAAGCAATGGTGGAAGTTGCCAAGGAGCTTGATATATCCGCGGCTGAAGTTTATGGAACAGCATCCTTTTACACCTTCCTTGATACACAGATCAGGGGAAAATATGTTATAAGGATTTGTAAAACAATCACTTGCTCAATGAAAGGTAAAGGAGAGATAATTCAAACCATTGAGGACATGCTAAAAATAAAGGTTGGAGAAACAACTGCCGACAAAATGTTCAGCCTTATCGAAACGAACTGCATCGGCTGGTGCCATAAGGCTCCCGCTATTCTTATCAATGAGATGCCTTATACAGAGCTTACACCTGAAAAGATTGTTGAAATAATCAAAGGTTACATGCAAAAATAAAAATCCGGGTAAATTATGAAAAACAAGGGATTAACTAAGGTAGATCTCATTTTTGAGAAAATCAGTCCAAAAGAAGTTCTGACCAAGGCTTTCAAGATGAGCGGTGATGAGATCATTCAGCAGGTTCTTGTATCAGGACTTAAGGGAAGAGGAGGTGCCGGATTCCCAACAGGTTTGAAATGGAAATACACTGCAGCCGAGAAAAGCCCTGATAAATATGTCGTGTGCAATGCTGATGAAGGAGAACCAGGTACTTTCAAAGACCGTGAGATCCTCGACAGAGTATCTTATAAGGTGTATGGGGGGATGGCCATTGCAGCCAGAGCAATTGGTGCCAGGGAAGGTATTGTTTATCTCCGGGGTGAATACAAGTTTCTTTTACCACAACTAATGAAAGAATTGGAATCATTTCACAAACTAATTAAGGAGATCGGGTACGATTTCAGGATCAGGTATTGCATGGGCAGCGGAGCTTATATCTGTGGTGAGGAGAGCGCTCTTTTCGAATCGATACAGGGTGATAGGGGAGAACCTCGTAATAAACCTCCTTATCCTACCTCATCCGGTGTTTTCTACAAGCCCACTTCAATAAATAATGTCGAGACACTGGTAACTGTAATGATGATTATTAAGCATGGAGCAGAAGCATTTACACAGTTAGGGACAAAAGATTCGAGAGGATCAAAGGTATTTTCCGTATCCGGTGATACTCCGACACCCGGTATCTTTGAGCTTGAACTTGGAATGAGCGTTCTGCAGTTTGTTAATGAGTTCGGTGACGGCGATACAAAGGCAGTTCAGGTTGGCGGTGCATCAGGGTTCTGTGTGCCCCGGAAGAAATTCGCCGATACAATAATAGGTTTTGAGGGTGTCCCCACAGGAGGATCAATGAAGCTTTTCAATAGCTCAAGGTCAATGTATAATGTCCTTCATAATTATCTCGATTTCTTTGCGGAGGAATCCTGCGGACAATGCACACCTTGCCGGGTAGGCTGCCAACAGCTTCTCAAGGGTGTCGAAAAAGTCAAAAAAGGGGAGGCAAAATCCATATATCTTAATGAGCTGGTAAAACTGGCCGATACAATGAAAGTCGCATCAAAATGCGGCCTGGGCCAGTCAGTTGGTAATGCATTCAGGACCATAGTGGAAAACTTCAAAGAAGAGATCATCTATTAATTATTTAAATGAAATTCAGAAAGATATGATAAACCTAAATATAAACGATCAGTTTCTCTCTGTTCCTGCTGGAACAACCGTTCTTGCCGCAGCCCAGAAGCTGAAGATCAATATACCGACTTTGTGCAATCACCCTGACCTGTGTGTTGCAGGAAACTGCCGCGTATGCGTGGTAGAACAGAAAGGAGCAAGGACACTCATAGCTTCATGTGCAACACCTGTTTCGGAAGGGATGGATATCCACACAAATACGCTTAAAGTTAGAAATGCCCGAAAGCATATTGTAGAGCTTCTTCTTTCAGAGCATAGGTCCGACTGTACAAAATGCTATAAAAATACTAAATGTGAACTGCAAGCTCTGGCAAACGAATTTGCTTTCGGCGACACTGTCTTTCTTGACCTTGTCGAAGATCATCCTTATACTATTGACAGGTCCTCTCCTTCATTTATGAAAGATGACAGCAAATGTATTCACTGTCAGCGATGTGTCAGGACATGTGCCGAGCTTCAGTATATCTCTGCAATTGCAGTTGCAAACAAGGGAGCACATCAGAAGATATCGTCATTTCACGACAGGCCGATGAGCCATGTTGTATGCACAAACTGCGGTCAGTGTGTAAACCGTTGTCCAACAGGTGCTCTCGTTGAAAAAACCTATATTGATTCTGTGTGGGATGCTATTTATGATCCTGATAAGCATGTTGTTGTACAAACCGCACCGGCTGTCAGGGTTGCTCTCGGCGAAGACCTCGGGTATGATCCTGGAGAAAGGGTTACGGGTAAAATGGTAACCGCCCTCAGACAGCTTGGATTTGATTCGGTACTCGATACCGACTTCACCGCCGACCTTACCATAATGGAAGAGGGAACTGAATTGCTGACCAGGCTTAAGAAAATTCTGGTTGACGGAGATAAGAAAACAAAGATCCCAATGTTTACCTCATGCTCGCCTGGGTGGGTAAAATTTATCGAGCATAAATATCCCGAGTTTCTGCCTAACCTTTCAACCTGCAAGTCACCGCAACAGATGTTCGGGGCATTGGCAAAGACTTACTTTGCCAAATCAAAGAAAATAGATCCTTCCAAGATTGTTTCGGTGTCAGTTATGCCTTGCACGGCGAAGAAATATGAGGCAGACAGACCTGAGATGAGAGCAAGCGGATACAAGGATATTGATTTTGTCCTTACAACCAGGGAGCTTGCAGTGATGATTAAGCAAGCCGGCCTAGACTTCAGAATTCTAAAGCCATCGTCTTATGACTCGATTATGGGAGATTCAACAGGTGCCGGTGTTATTTTCGGTGCAACCGGAGGTGTTATGGAAGCTGCCCTGCGGACAGCCTATGAAATTGTAACAGGAAGGGAGGTCCCGTTTAACAATCTTAATATTACTCCTGTGCGAGGATTGGAAGGAGTTAAGGAAGCTTCAATTAAAATTGAGGGGTGCACCGAAGAATGGAAATTCCTTGAAGGTGTAGAGCTTAAGGTAGCAATTGCTCACGGGCTTGTTAATGCCAACAAAATCATGAAGAAGGTGAAACAGGGGAAAGTTCCTTATCATTTTGTTGAGATAATGGCCTGTCCTGGTGGATGCATCGGAGGCGGAGGACAACCTATCCCGACAAGCAGCGAGATAAGGGAAAACCGTATCAAGGCTATATATTCGGAGGATGAACATATGGTTCTGCGCAAATCGCACGAAAACCCTGATGTAATAGCAATATACAAGGAGTTCCTTGATAAACCCAACAGCCATAAATCACATGAGCTCCTCCATACTCATTATGTAGAAAGGGAAAGTTATTAAAGAAATATTGGTTAATTTGAAAGCCGGTATTCGTCGTACCGGCTTTTTTTTTACCCCCCTTTGGGGGCAGGGGGTAAATAAAATGATAAATTCACATTATAACTTTATTTATATGAAAAACCTGGTCATTTCAACTGCTCAATTTGAAAGTAAAAGCGGGGACAAAAAGTATAACCTCTCTGTAATTGAATCTCTAGCACAAAAGGCATCAGAGGCCGGCTCAGATATAATCGCCTTTCATGAATGTTCAATCACCGGATATACATTCGCGGGTAAACTAACAAATAAGAAGTTACGGGATGTTGCAGAACTTATACCTGAAGGGGAAAGTTCGACTCTGCTTAAGGAAATTGCAGGCAGACACGACATAATAATTCTTGCCGGACTTTTTGAAAAGGACAGAGACGGGAGAATATTTAAGGCTCATATGTGTGTTGGAAAAAACGGGTTAATAGCAAAGCATCGCAAATTGCATCCTTTCATAAATCCGGCAATAATT
>CAZCQC010000181.1:0-7938 GCA_964500155.1 uncultured Rikenellaceae bacterium
TATACTCTTCAATAAAAAGTAAAAAAATGAAAAGAACAGCATTATTACTTACAACAGCATTCCTGACATTTGCAGGCGCCATGGCCCAGAATGTAGATGATGCTTTAAGATATTCACAGATTTTCTATACCGGAACAGCCAGGTTTATGTCAATGGGCGGTGCATTTACAGCACTCGGAGGAGATATGTCAACCCTGAGCCAGAATCCGGCCGGAACCGGCGTATTCAGGTCTTCTGAAATTTCTCTTTCACCCCAGCTCTTTCATTCCAAAACATCAGCAAACTTTAATGGCCTTTCGGATGATTACCTTTATAATTTCAATCTCGGACAGGCTGGTATTGTCAGCAGCCTGATCTCGGGTAGTGGGACCAGTGGTTTGATATCACTTAATGTCGGATATTCATTCAACAAGACTAATAATCTTAACTCTTCAGTGAGGATACAGGGAAACAGTACAACAAGTTCAATGGCTGATTACTGGGCAGATGCCAGTTTCGGAACCGACTACAGGGATCTTTCAGGTGCCATGGGAATAGCCTATGATGCCTGGATTATGGATACAATTACCGGGACCGGAGCTAATACATACGGTACGGTATTCTCAAATTACGGTGATAATGCTTCTTCAGATTATGGTCAGAATATACGTCGCCTGATATCAAACGAAGGTTTTACCGGAGAACATGCTTTTTCCATCGGGGGCAACTATTCAAACAAGGTTTTTTTCGGAGCTACTTTGGGTATCAGCCGGCTTAAATATACCGGACATTATGAGCACCTCGAAAAAGCTGATTATAACCTTGATTCTGAATTCAGCGATTTTACATATGTCGAGCATTTTGAGAATAGCGGTACAGGGATCTCGCTGAAGATCGGAACAATTATCAAGCCGACTGACGAGTTGAGAATAGGATTAGCATTCCATTCACCCACACTATACAGGATCGATGAAAGATACTATGATAATATAACTTCTAATTTCACAGATGGCGGTCATTATGAATTCGAAAATGAAGAATTGGCTTATAATTATGCCCTTACGACACCATTCAGGGCACTGGCGGGTATCGCTTACCAGTTTAAAAAAATGGCACTTCTTAGCCTCGATTATGAATTTGTTGATTATACTACAATAAGATTCTCGGAAACCGGAGATAATTATGATTACAGTGATAAAAATCTTGAGATCAAAAATACCCTTAAACCGGTAAGCAACGTTAGAATAGGTGGTGAATTCAGATTTAACAAGATTTATTTCAGGGGTGGATACGGCTATTACGGTAAAGTCTTTAAGACCGGGGAAGTGAACGATGATATGTTCAACAGATCGATATCATTCGGAGCTGGCTTCAGGGAACAGAATATAAATATTGACTTTGGCTTTACGAACCTCAGAAACGAACAGAACTATATTCTCTACAATACTTCTTTTGAAACGGCAACCGCAAATCTGACCAATTCAAGAAATATTTTCACGGTTACATTGGGTTATAAATTTGGCTATATGTAGCCCTCTGCCTCCGGTCCTGTATTGAATAACAGGTCGAGAATGCTAAGATCGGTAACGAACTCACTATCTCCAAACACCTGAATATAAGGCCTGGAGGTGAATCCAGGTTTTTTTTTTGGAGTTATCCTGTATCTGAAATCCTGAGGAAATCCTCTGTCGGCCTGGAAAATAGAAGTGTGTAGTATACACTTATCAATATTCAGAAATTCAAGACATTTGTTGAGCAAATCATCATTAAGGTCAATAAGGAATCTATGGTTCTTAAAGAGTATTCTTTCAAAGTGTTCTGAATAAAACTGGAAATATGGCGATCTGCTGTAGGCAGAGGTTATCGCTCTAAAGTGAACCTGCTGCCATCTTTTTGAATAATCGATCTCAATTTCTTTTAACTGTGCCTTTATTGCAGGACCTTTCATAACAGGAACGGAAAGGTTAAGGATTCCGTTAGATGTCAGTATTTTACATCTGTTCCTGTAAGTTTGTTTAATATAGTTTTCCTCCCGTTCAATAAAAACAGTGTCTGCATTTTTTATCAGATTGAAATATTCTGCAGTTGGGAAATAGGCTGTTGAAAGAAGTATTTCTCCAGGCATTGAAAGGAATCACTTTAGCTGATTTATCATGCTTGCAGAGAATCCGGCTCCGAACCCATTATCAATATTGACAACTGTTACCCCGGAAGAGCAACTGGTAAGCATGGCCAGCAATGCAGAGATTCCTCCGAAGTTTGCCCCATAACCGACACTGGTAGGTACAGCAATCACAGGTTTATCCACAAGTCCGCCAACCACACTGGCAAGTGCCCCCTCCATTCCGGCAATCACAATTATGACCCGGCATTTTTTTATCTCAGGCAGCTTGTCGACAAGACGGTGAATTCCGGCCACACCGGCATCATAGATCCTTATAACATTGTTGCCCAGAAGTTCGGCAGTAACCGCTGCCTCTTCAGCCACTGGCATATCAGAAGTCCCTGCAGTTATTACAGCGATCTTCGTGTCAGGACTTACTATTTTTTCCCCCGGAATGTTTATGATCCTTGCAACCGGGTAATAAACGGCTTCAGGAATTGCTTTTTTGACCGAATCGTAAGTATTCTGATCAGCCCTGGTTCCAATCACATTAGTCTTTCTCCCCGACATTAATTTGAATATCCCTATCACCTGTTCAGCAGTTTTGCCTGCACAGTAGACAATTTCCGGATAACCGGTTCGTATCTCCCTGTGGTGGTCAATCTTGGCAAAACCAAGATCGGTATAGGGAAAATTCTGCAGGACTTCAAGTGCTTCTTCAACACTCTTTTCTCCGTTTTTAATCCCTTTCAGAAGACTCTCAATCTCATTCCTGGTCATAGGTTGTTATTTTATTGATCAGCACTGCCTGATCTATATCCTTCAAGATCCAAAGATACATATCTGAATCCGATTTTTTTTAAAGTGTCTATAATATGTTCTTTATCAGGGTTTTGAATTATTCTTTCAAAATATTCTGGCAGACATTCAATCCTTGCCAGATCACCATGGATTCTGACCCTTGTTCCATGAAAACCCTCGTGGAAAAGGAAATCTTCAGCCTGCTCAATCATTTTAAGCATACCTTCGCTGACCATTGTATTATACGGTATTCTTGTAAGAAGGCAGGCCATTGCAGGTTTGTCTGCCACGGGAAGACCCTCTTTCCGCAACATCTGCCTGATATCTTTTTTTGTAAGTCCTGCTTCCTGGAGAGGACTTCGGATACCTAGTTCCCTTAGGGCCCTTAACCCTGGTCTGTACACATTTGTATCATCGGCATTGGTTCCGTCAATTACGTGCCTGAAGCCATTATCCCCTGCAAATGCCAGTAACTCGGAGAAGAGGGTTTTTTTACATATATAGCACCGATCAGTCGGATTATTTCTTACAGTCCCGGGAAATGTGAGATTGATCAGCCTGTGATTAATACCATGCAACTTCGCAAATTCAACTGCTTCTCCAAGTTCTGCTTCAGGTATATAGGGAGTATTGATTGTAACTCCCGCCATTTCAATTTTATTAAGTTGATGAGCCCTGTACAGGAGAAATGAGCTGTCAACACCTCCTGAAAATGCAACAATAAAAGATTTTAATTCATTTAATATTGCATCGAGCTTTTTCGTCTTTTCCTCAATCATTTTCTATTACTTATTCTGTGCTAATAATGACATAATATTGTTGTAGACTTCTTTTACAGGGATATTTCTTTCTGATGCGATTTTCCTGCATTCCTCATATTCAGGTTTAGCAGAAACCTCTTTACCTTTATAAAAAGAGCGTTTAACTGTTACTTCGCCATAGACCGTATTTAGCTTCCCGAATTCTCTTGCCAGGGTATCTTTCATGAAATCAAATGTCCTTATACCCAGTGTTGTTGATTCAGTGAAGATTATATCCCTGACGGTATCCTCTAATCCCAGCTCACAAATGACATTTAAGACAACGCCAGGTCTTCCTTTTTTCATTATTATCTGGGAACAGTAAACATCCGATGCCCCTGCTTTAAAAAGCCGGTCGGATATGTGGTCGTAAAATTCCGGATTCATGTCATCGATATTTGATTCAATTAGTGAAGCTTTATGTCCTGCGACTTGATTCTCGGAAGTTTCACCAAGATAAACCCTTAGCAGATTAGGAATTGCGGGATGATCCTTATGCCCGACGCCATAGGCGGTTTTTTCTATTTTCATATGCGACCCGGTGCCGAATTCTGTTCCAAGAGCTGAAAGGATTGCAGCTCCAGTAGGCGTTGTCGCTTCAAAATCGACTCCACCGCACCTTACAGGTATTCCTTTGATTATTTCAGCAGTGGCCGGAGCCGGGACAGGAAGCTGCCCATGGTCGCAATTTACAAACCCGCCGCCAAGTTCAACCTCCGAAACAAATACTGCACCTACATTCAAGGCATTGAAACAGATAGCTGCACCAGTTATATCAATTATTGAATCTATTGCACCAACCTCATGGAAATGAACTTCTTCAATCTCGATCCCGTGCACGGCTGCCTCTGCTGTTGCGATCTTCATAAAGATTTTCATGCTGAGTTGTTTTACATCTTCCGGAAGAGAAGAACCGAAGATTATCTTTTCAATATCTGACAGGTGCCTGTGGGTGTGTTCATGAACTGTTTGCTTTACAGTAACTTTTGTTCCGGTAATCCCATGTCTCTGAGCCTTTTCTGCAATAAGGTCCCAGCCTTGAAGATTTAACTTGCCAAGCTCACTCCTTAAATGTGATAAATCGATTCCAAGATCAATCATCGCACCAAGATTCATATCACCGCTTATTCCTGAGAAACAATCGTAATAAAGTACTTTCATGAAATGACCCTTTTAATATTAAATAACAAACATCAATACTTAAAGTTAAAACTAACTCAACCGGATGTCAGGCATAATTCCGTTGCTAATATACAATTTACAATCGGTGTCAAATAATAAAAAAAAAGTCGTATTTTTGAAAACTTTTCTGTTAACGTAAAAATCAAGGTTCAATCATGAAAAGAAGAGAGTTCTTTAAATCTTCAGTTGGAGCAGGAATTGCCGCCGGAGCTGCTTTAAGCTTTGGAGGTTATGAAAATTTGTGGGCATCAGTTCCTGTAGGTGCCAGGTATGATATGGTTGCTGTCATGGGAGGCAATCCTGACGCCATGTTTGATCTCGGAATTCAGGAACTGGGTGGAATGGGTACTTTTATTCAGAAAGGGCAGAAAGTTCTTATTAAACCCAATATTGGATGGGATGTGATTCCTGAGCTTGCAGCCAATACAAATCCACTGCTTGTAAAAAGGATAATTGAGCACTGTTTCAAAGCCGGTGCAAAAGAAGTGTATGTTTTTGATCATACCTGCGATAACTGGGTAAACACATATAAGAATTCCGGTATTGAAAAAGCTGCTAAATCAGCCGGAGCCAAAGTCGTACCGGGTAATTCGGAGAATTATTATCAGGAAATCGAAATTCCGGGGGGTGTGAAATTGAAAAAGGCAAAGGTCCATGAGTTGCTGCTCGAGACTGATGTTTTTATCAATGTTCCAATCCTTAAAAATCATAACTCAACAAGAATGACGGCGTGTCTTAAAAACACAATGGGAATTATATGGGACAGGGGATTCTGGCATTCAAATGACCTGCATCAATGTATCGCTGATTATGCATTGTTTGAAAAGAAGCCGGCTCTTAATATTATTGATTGTTATAATGTTATGGTAAAAAATGGGCCGCAGGGTGTATCCAGGGAAGATGTTGTCCAGATGAAATCACAGATAATAACAACCGATTGGGTAGCAGGGGATGCTGCCGCAGCAAAAATGCTCGGAGTTGATCCTCAGAAGATTGACTATATTCCTATAGCGTATAAAATGGGTCTTGGCAACATGAATCTTGACTCCCTCAATATTAAGCGCATTAAAATGTAATCCATAATGACCTCTTCCTTTCTCAGAAAATTCCGGATAGGATTTTCGGCAGTGGTTCTGATCTGTTTTATTTGTGTGTTTGTTGATTTCAGGTCTCTTATTCCGGAGAAATATATCAACTATCTTCTCTATCTCCAGTTCATTCCATCACTCCTTAAATATATTGACCTGAGGACAATGGCAACCGGAGGATTTTTGGTTATCCTGTTACTGACACTTCTTTCAGGGAGGACTTACTGTTCATTCATTTGCCCGCTTGGCGTCGGACAGGACCTGTTCAGCAGGATGGGAGGAAAGGTTAAAAAGAAGTTCCGAAGATTTGGTTACAAAAAGCCTTACACCATAATAAGATACTCTTTACTTGCTATAACTTTAGGCACAGGAATAATATGGGGCATTTATGCAGTAACACTGCTCGATCCCTATAGTATTTTCGGACGATTCATGACCTATTTCGGCAAACCGGTGGTTCTGCTGGTCAATAATTTTCTGGCCTGGATTTTCGGCAAATTCGATGCTTATACCTTTCATAATATTGAGATAAGAGGATTCAGCTTACTTACATATATAATTCCTGTTGTATTATTCCTGCTCGTTGGAATTCTCTCTTTCATGAAAGGCCGGCTCTATTGCAACATGATTTGCCCTGTTGGCACCCTGCTGGGACTAATCTCGAAAATTTCCCTGTTCCGAATTAAGTTTAACGAAAGTGAATGCTCACGATGCGGAAGGTGTTCACTTGCCTGCAAATCATCATGTATCGATTTTCTGAACCATAATATTGATGTAAGCCGTTGTGTCGATTGCTTTAACTGTATTACTACCTGCCCTGACAAAGCGATTTCATACAGCCTGTTAAGTTCAAAAAAACCTCAACCTGTAACTGACGAAAGCAAGCGCAGGTTTGTCGCCGGATCACTTTTGATGCTTTTTGGGATTTCGCAGGTAGTAAAAGGACAGGAAAAAAAGAGTGTTCCGGTACCGAAAAAGGAATCTACCGTAAAGGAACCGAAAACATCGCCTGTTTGTCCCCCAGGTTCCGGCTCGATCGAGGATTTCACAAAGCACTGTACAGCCTGTTCACTTTGTATCGCAGCCTGTCCGAACAATGTGCTTCAGCCTTCAGTAAAACAATATGGAATTGCCGGACTGATGCAGCCTGTTATGGATTATCACAAAAGCTTCTGTACATATAACTGCACAGTATGCACAGAAGTATGTCCTACAAATGCCCTAAAACCACTTTTACTGGAGGCCAAGAAACTTACACAGTTAGGTAAGGTCAATTTCATAAAGGACAATTGTATCGTAAAGACAGAGAAAACTGCCTGTGGCGCCTGTTCCGAAGCATGTCCGACCAAAGCTGTGTATATGATCCCGTATGAAGGGAACCTTGTGATCCCTGAGACTGACCAGGATATTTGTATTGGCTGCGGACATTGTGAATTTGCCTGTCCGGTGACTCCCTTCAAGGCAATATTTGTTGACGGAAATCCAGTTCACATGGCTGCTAAAAAGCCCAAAAACGAGCAGTCAGAGATCACTACTCCTGTCGAATTTCCCTTCTGAGAAAATAATACCTCAGAAAATATTCAGAAACATGATATTTATCTGCCAGATGTATTTTTAAGCAGTTAATTTTGCTTATATTATACTTTAGAAAAATTATTAAGAGTTTCATGAAACCATCACATATTGAACATATTGGGATAGCGGTAACGAATCTTGATGATTCAATCAGATTATATGAGAAAGTTTTTGGTCTGAAGTGCTACAAAATCGAGGAGGTAAAGGACCAAAAAGTCAGGACTGCCTTTTTTAAAGTAGGACAGACGAAAATTGAGCTTCTTGAATCGACCGATCCTGATGGGCCTATTGCAAAATTCATTGAGAGGAAAGGAGAGGGGATACATCATATAGCGTTTGTTGTAGATAATATCGAAGCACAATTGAAACACGCTGAAAAAGAGGGAGTAAAGCTAATTGATTCAAATCC
>CAZCQC010000182.1:0-2753 GCA_964500155.1 uncultured Rikenellaceae bacterium
TTAACATATTGTTCAGCCTTGAAAAGCTATCTGAACACCCTTTGGCTGAAGCTGTTGTAAAGTATCTGAAGGACCAGGCTTCAAATGTTCAGATTACTGAGGTGGCCAGCCTCACAGGGAGGGGTATTTCAGGGAAGTACAATGATAGTCAATATTTTGCAGGAGGTCTGAAGCTTATTAATGAAAAAGGCATAACTATTAATTCAGGTCTCCGGAGATTTGCAGAAGCTGAAGAAGAAAGTGCAGGTACGGTCATCTATTTCGCTGATAGTAAAAATGTACTTGCAGCTATGTCGGTCTCCGATAAAATCAGGAAGAGCTCCGGAGATACAGTTTTTCAGCTTGGGAAGATGGGTATAGAAGTATTTCTTGTAACAGGGGATAATCAAAAAACTGCTGAAGCTGTTGCAAGGAAGTGTGGTATCTCTGGTTTTAAAGCCGGAATGATGCCATCTGAAAAGGCATCTTTCATAAAGGACCTTCAGGAGCAGGGCAAAATTACCGGCATGGCCGGTGATGGCATTAATGACAGCCTGGCCCTGGCAACAGCTGACGTGAGCATTGCGATGGGCAAAGGCTCGGATATAGCAATTGATGCCGCAAAAATGACTATTATTAGTAATGATCTTTCAGTTATTCCTGCTGCCATACGATTAAGCAGAAATACAGTAAGAACTATCAGACAGAACCTATTCTGGGCTTTTATTTATAACATTATCGGAATTCCAATCGCTGCAGGAGTTCTTTATCCTATTAACGGTTTTCTTCTGAACCCCATGATCGCCGGAGCGGCAATGGCGTTAAGCAGTATAAGTGTAGTCAGTAATAGTCTGAGATTGAAATACTCAAAATAGGATTTTTAATCTGACTTTATGAAAAATACCTTTATCAGCCGGGCTCCACATGAATTGTAACAGTCAGATTGCTGTAGGTGTTTTTTAATTCATCTTCAATCATGTCGCAGTAACTGTGAGCATTCCCGACCGACTCAGTTTCGGGGATCTCAATGTGAATATCGACGAACCTGTAATTTCCTGCCACCCGTGTTCTCAGATCATGATAGTTTACTTTCATTTCATTAAGCCTTCTTTCAAGATCCTCTATCTCAGGATCACCCCAGGCTGTATCGAGCAGTGGTGAAAATGCCCTGTTTATAAGATTGTAGGATTCTCTTATAATGAAAAATGCAACAAGGATGGCCACAACCGGATCGAGCCATTTAATTCCGGTAAGGATAATAAGTCCAAGTCCGAATGCGACCCCAAGAGAAGTAAAAACATCAGTTTTAAGATGTAAAGCATCGGCTTCCAGGGCAACGGAGTTTGTTTCGCGGGCTACTTTATATAGCTTTCGTGAAACAATAGTGTTGACAACAGCAGAAACCAGCATTACAAGCGAGCCTACCCATATTGATTCAAGCTCATAAGGTTCGCCGATAAGTTTTTTTATTGCCTCAACGATGATCAATAAAGCGGCGACCAGTATCAGTACACCTTCAATTACCCCCGAAATATTTTCAACTTTGCCATGACCGTAAGGATGTTTTGAGTCAGGGGGAGTATCGGATACTTTTACTGCAAAGAAAGCAATAATTGCAGCCAGGAGATCCATTGAGGAGTGAATTGCCTCTGAAATTATGCTTACAGATCCGCTTATAATACCTACTGCCAGTTTCATCGCTATAAGCAGTGAATTGGATATGACAGAAAGCCTGGCAATACTGGTCTTTGCATTCATCATGCCTTAAATAAAATATGATTCAAAAGTAATCAGATTATCAGATAAATAAAACTATTATTTTGTCAGTTAAATAGTAACTATTTCATAATCAATGTTTCCAAGGCCAATCTTCAATCCATGCTGAATCCCTGCCTGCCAGAAAGTATCGGGATGAGAATGTCTGAATTTATCCTGGCCACGCAGATCAGTCTCACTGTTATGGTCCCTTATTTTGCTGCCCGGGAGTGCAGGAGCCGCAGTCACCATATCAGCACATGCCTGATCGAGGGCAACAGGATCAAATGAAGCGGCAATTCCAAGATCCGGAACAATCGGGTAATCATTTGTATCCCAGCAATCACAATCAGGTGATACATTCATAATGAAATTTATATGAAAGGATGGCTTGTCCTTTATGACAGCGAAGGCATATTCTGTTATCCTCTTACAGGCTTTTTCCGAAGTGCTCTGCCATACAACCCTTGAAGCATCGTACTGGCACACTGCAACGCACTGTCCGCAGCCAACACATTTCACATAATCGATATGTGCAATCCTGTCTTTGCCAACCATTATTGCTTCATGGGTGCAATATTTTTCACAAACCCTGCACCCGGTACAGTTTTTCTCATAGATCTTCGGTGAAGAGCCTGAATGAAGGAATAATTTTCCACCGACAGATGCACAGCCCATCCCCAGGTTTTTCAGCGCTCCTCCGAAACCCGTAAGCTCGTGTCCCTTAAAATGGTTTAGCGAGATTATTATATCAGCATCAGCAACAGCAGCTCCTATTTTTGCAGATTTACAAAGTTCAAGGTCAATTTCGATTTCCCGGAATTCAGTTCCTTTTATTCCATCGGCAATAATCACCGGGCAATTTGTCATAATCGGATTAAAACCGTTTTCGAAGGCTGCCTCGATATGAGAGGGGGCATTCGATCTTCTTCCGGAGTACAGCGTGTTGCAATCGGTCAGAAATGGCACAGCACCCTTTGATTTCAGATATTTTACGATATGGGCAGCATAATTTGGAC
>CAZCQC010000183.1:0-3248 GCA_964500155.1 uncultured Rikenellaceae bacterium
TAGAGCATTAGCCTTCCAAGCTAAGGGTCGCGGTTTCGAGTACCGTCTCCCGCTCACTTTTTGAGGCCAGAGTAGCTCAGGGGTAGAGCACTTCCTTGGTAAGGAAGGGGTCGGGGGTTCAATTCCCCCCTCCGGCTCAACGAGACAAATGATTATAAAACTGATATAATAAACCTAAATTTAATAAGCTTGGAGTTATGGCAAAAGAAAAATTTGACAGGTCGAAACCACATGTGAATATTGGTACTATCGGTCATATCGACCATGGTAAGACCACCCTCACAGCAGCCATTACAATGGTGCTTCACAAAAAGGGTCTCTCTGACATCAGGGATTTTGACTCAATTGATAATGCTCCTGAGGAAAAGGAAGGGGGTATTACGATTAATACTGCTCACGTTGAATACCAGACGGCATCACGTCACTATGCACACGTTGACTGCCCCGGTCACGCTGACTATATTAAAAACATGGTTACAGGTGCCGCCCAGATGGACGGAGCTATCCTTGTCGTTGCTGCAACTGACGGACCAATGCCACAGACACGTGAACATATCCTTCTCGCACGTCAGGTAAACGTTCCCCAGGTTCTTGTTTTTATGAACAAAGTTGATATGGTTGACGATGAGGAACTTCTTGACCTGGTTGAGATGGAAGTTCGTGACCTGCTGAATTTCTACAAATATGATGGTGATAATGCTCCTGTTATCCGCGGTTCGGCTCTTGGTGCAATGAACGGAGAACCCAAGTGGGAAGAAAAAGTAATGGAACTGATGGATGCCGTTGATAGTTATATCCCGATACCTGTACGCGAAAATCAGAAACCATTCCTCATGCCGGTTGAAGACGTGTTCTCGATCACAGGACGCGGAACGGTTGCAACAGGTCGTATCGAAACTGGTGTTGTTCTTACCAGTGACGAACTTGAAATGATTGGCCTTGGTGCTGAAAAACGCAAAACAGTCTGTACCGGTGTTGAAATGTTCCGCAAGATCCTCGACAGGGGTGAAGCTGGCGATAACGTCGGTCTGCTTCTCAGAGGCGTTGACAAGAAAGAGATAAAGAGAGGTATGGTACTTGCTAAACCTGGCTCAATTACTCCCCACACAAGGTTCAAATCTGAGATATACGTACTTAAGAAAGAAGAAGGCGGACGCCATACACCATTTCATAATAAGTACCGTCCTCAGTTCTATATAAGAACTCTTGACATAACTGGCGAGATAACTCTCCCTGAAGGAAGAGATATGGTTATCCCGGGTGACAATGTCACGATTACCGTTGACCTTATTTATCCGGTTGCTATTAATGTTGGACTACGTTTTGCTATCCGCGAAGGAGGCAGGACAGTGGGCGCCGGTGCTGTAACTGAAATTCTTGTATAATTATACACCACACGGGTGTAGCTCAGTTGGTAGAGCACTGGTCTCCAAAACCAGGTGTCGGGAGTTCGAGTCTCTCCTCCCGTGCAAATTAATGTAGTACTATGGATATAAAAGGATATTTCAGGGAATCTTATACTGAGCTCGTTCATAAGGTCACATGGCCTACCTGGAGCGAATTGCAGAACAGCGGAGTTCTTGTTCTGGTTGCAACACTGATCATTTCTGTAATTGTTGCTCTGATGGATTTAAGCTTCAGTAAGATTATGGAATTCATTTACAGTTTGTTATATTAAACAGGAGATCAATTCCGATGAGCGAGAATATAAAGAAGTGGTATGTACTTCGTGCTATTGGAGGGAAGGAAAAAAAGGTAAAGGAGTATATCGACAATGAAGTGGCCCGCCTTAAACTTGAAGAATTTGTCTCCCAGGTTCTGATACCGACTGAAAAGGTTTACCAGATACGATCAGGGAAAAAAATAAGCAAGGAGAGAACTTTTTTCCCGGGTTATGTGCTCGTGGAAGCTGTCCTGACAGGTGAAATACCACACCTTTTAAGAAATATTCCCAATGTAATAGGATTCCTGGGATCCCATGACGGTGAACCTGTCCCTCTAAGAAAATCGGAAATAAACAGGATCCTCGGGAAAGTAGATGAGCTTAATGCCAGTGATGAAGAACTCAATGTTCCATTCTTTGTAGGCGAATCGGTAAAAGTTATCGATGGCCCGTTCAACAGTTTCACAGGCATTATTGAAGAGGTGAATGATGAAAAGAAAAAACTCAAGGTAATGGTTAAGATTTTCGGAAGGAAAACACCACTTGAGCTAAGTTTTATGCAAGTAGAAAAAGAAAATTAACAGAAGATATTGGCAGTTGTAATATTCATAATGCTTCCTGAATAACTGCCAAGCTCTCGCAATAAACACGCAAATTTTAAATTATGGCAAAAGAAGTTGCTGGATTAATCAAGTTACAGATTCGTGGCGGAGCAGCTAATCCATCCCCACCGGTAGGGCCTGCTTTAGGTTCTAAAGGTGTGAATATCATGGATTTCTGTAAGCAATTTAATGCGAGGACTCAGGACAAAGCTGGAAAAGTAATACCGGTTGTTATCACAGTATATGCTGACAAATCATTTGATTTCGTTACAAAAACACCACCGGTTGCCGTACAGCTTCTTGAAGTTGCAAAATCGAAGAAAGGTTCAAAGGAACCCAACAGAGAAAAAATTGCAATTGTTACCTGGGACCAGATCAAATCAATTGCTCAGGAAAAAATGGAAGACTTGAACTGTTTTACACTCGAGTCAGCCATGAAGATGGTAGCTGGTACCGCAAGAAGTATGGGAATAACCTTAAAAGGTGCTCCCGAAAAATAATTAATTAGGAGAAAAAATGACTAAACTTACCAAAAGCCAGAAGCTTGCTGTCGGGAAACTCGACAAGAACAAGCTTTATACGTTGACAGAAGCATCGTCGCTGGTAAAGGAAATTACCAAGACAAAATTCGATGCTTCCATCGACCTGGATGTAAGGTTAGGTATCGATCCAAGAAAATCCAATCAGATGGTCCGCGGTGTGGTTTCTCTTCCTCACGGAACAGGAAAACTGACACGTGTGCTCGTTTTATGCTCTCCCGACAAGGAAGCTGAGGCAACAAGCGCCGGAGCAGATTATGTTGGTCTTGACGATTATGTCGAAAAGATCAAAGCTGGTTGGACCGATGTTGATGTTATCATAACCATGCCATCCGTAATGGGTAAAGTAGGTCAGTTAGGTCGAATACTCGGTCCCCGCGGACTGATGCCGAACCCAAAAAGTGGAACTGTTACTATGGAAATTGGTAAGGCTGTTAAAGAAGT
>CAZCQC010000184.1:0-2695 GCA_964500155.1 uncultured Rikenellaceae bacterium
GGACAGATACTTATTGCGTTGGGGATAAGCTCGAGATTTTCTGTCGAACAGATAGATGAACTTTACGAAGGAATTAATATTGCATGTACGAAATACAAGGTCGATCTGGCCGGTGGCGATATTACCAGCTCTCTGACCGGGCTTACAATAAGCGTGACAGGTATCGGTAAGGTTGAAAAGGAAAATATGGTCAGGAGGAATGGTGCAAAACCCAACGACCTGATATGCGTTACAGGGAATTTCGGTGCTTCATTCATGGGGCTGCAGGTACTTGAGAGGGAAAGGAAACTCTTTGTTAAAGACAAAGCTTTCAAACCCGATCTGTCAGGTTATGAATATATTATCGAAAGGCAGTTGAAACCTGAGTTACCCGGTGCTGTGCTTGCCAGCCTTAAAGATATTAATATAATCCCTTCATCGATGATCGATGTTTCTGACGGACTTGCATCCGACCTTCTTCATGTATGCAAGCTGTCGGGGACGGGATGCAGGATTTATAGCAGCAAGATTCCCGTTGACGCAGAAACCTGCAGAGCAGCCGATGAGTTTAATATTGATCCACTGATTTCTGCACTCAACGGAGGCGAAGATTATGAGCTGTTATTTACGGTAGCCCTCGAAAATGCTGAAAAGGTAAGGAGCATTCCTGATGTCACACTGATTGGTCACATGACAACAGCTGATCTTGGAAATTATATGGTAAGCGAAGAGGGAACTGAAATTGAGCTTAAAGCACAGGGATGGGAAAAAGCATGAGGCAGGTCATCTTGGTCCCCTGATTATTCCTCTTTCCGATTTTCTAATGAATTCAAGAACATATTCCCTGTCGGGTGACGGGCTGAGCTCCTTTTCAATAAAATCGAGAGCCTGTGAAATATTCATTCCGTTCTGATAGATAGCCCTGTATATATTGTGGATAGAGTCGATCCGTTCTTTTTCAAAACCACGCCTTGTAAGTCCGACAGTATTTAGACCCAGGTATGTCAGTGGATCCCTGTCGGCTTTTATGAATGGAGGCACATCTGTCCTGACTTTCGATCCTCCGCCGATCATAACATGTCCCCCGATCCTTGAAAACTGATGCACTAGTGTACCTGCGCTCAGGATGGCCCAGTCGTCAATCTTGACTTCTCCTGCAAGCCCGGTTCCATTTCCAAGTATGCAGTTATTGCCAATAAGGCAATCGTGACCCACATGAGCATATGCCATTATCAGGCAGTTCATGCCGATAATTGTTTTCCCTGCCGAAGCAGTTCCCCTGTTAATAGTGGCGCCTTCACGGATTGTTGTACCATCGCCAATCACGGCTATTGTTTCCTCACCCCTGAATTTTAGGTCCTGAGGTATACCTGATACTACTGACGAAGGGAATATCCTGCAATTTTTCCCTATTCTGGCTCCCGGTAATATAGTCGAATGAGGGGCAATCCAGGTTCCTTCACCTATTTCCACATTTTCAGCTATATAGGCAAATGGTTCAACTGTTATGTTTTCAGCCAAAATTGCTTTGGGATTAACATATGCTAAATTGGAGATCATATGTCAGTTATTTGTTTTTGATTACCTGTGCAGTCATCTCTCCTTCAGCTACAAGATGATTTCCGACAAATGCCTGTCCGAACATCATGACTATTCCCCTTCTCATGGGTTCAATGAGTTCCATCCTCAGGATGACAGTATCCCCCGGAACAACTTTATGCTTGAATTTAAGCTTATCGATCTTGAGAAAATATGTTGAATATTTCGAAGGCTCATCGATAGTGCTCAGAATAAGCAGTCCACCGCACTGGGCCAGTGATTCCACAAGCAGTACACCCGGCATAATTGGCTCATCAGGGAAGTGACCCTGAAAGAAAGGTTCATCGAACGTAACGTTTTTTATACCTACCACGGTTGTCTCATCCAGGGAGATAATTTTATCAACCAACAGAAAAGGATATCTGTGCGGTAGTAGCTTTTTTATATCTTCCAGATAATATACCGGTGGTTCCGAGGGATCATAAACGGGAATGTTTACTTTGGAATGCGCCTTTTTGATTTCCTGTCTAACAAGCTTTGCCAGCCTTGTATTGGCAAAGTGTCCGGGACGGGTGGCAACAACTTTTCCCTTTATCGGCTGTCCCACAAGTGCAAGATCTCCCATAAGATCAAGAAGTTTATGTCTGGCAGGTTCATTTGGATATCTTAATTCGGTGTTATTAAGGATCCCTGCTGTATGTTTGTTTATACCAGGTCTGTTGAAAAGAGTAGCAATCCTGTCTATCTCTTCCTGGTCAACCTCTTTTTCAAGAATTACAACTGCATTATCAAGATCCCCGCCTTTTATAAGTCCCATCCGGTGAAGGGGTTCAAGCTCATGAAAAAATACGAAGGTGCGGCTTTTGCTTATCTCTTTTTCAAAATTGTCAATAGAATCAAGAATTGCATATTGATTTCCAAGTATCCTTGAATTATAATCGATAAGAACATTTATGCTGAGATGATCATCGGGATAAATAATGAGGTCAACACCATGCTCTTCATCCGAAAATACAATCTTCTGCTTTACCACGAAATAGTTCCGCTCTTCTTTTAATTCTATGAATCCAGCCAGATTTAAAGCTTCGGTAAATGTCCAGGCAGCTCCGCCCATAATCGGAGCCTCAGGTCCGTCAAGTTCTATAATTGCATTGTCAACCCTTAATCCGTGTAAGGC
>CAZCQC010000185.1:0-3695 GCA_964500155.1 uncultured Rikenellaceae bacterium
ATAACCTGCTTTTCAACATCCTCTTCTTTAATAGGCTGCAATGACTGAAACACCTTGAGCACTTCATTTCTGATAGCATCAGCTTCGAGTGATGAAGGGGGCTCCATGGCTGTTAATCCTACGATTTGAAGAAGGTGGTTCTGAACCATATCCCTCAGGGCACCTGAACCATCATAATAGCCTCCCCTTTCCTCCACTCCTATGCTTTCAGCCGACGTGATTTCAATCCGGTGAACATAATTTCTGTTCCAGAGCGGTTCAAATATTCCGTTGGCAAACCTGGTAACCAAAAGATTCTGGACTGTTTCCTTTCCAAGGTAATGATCAATCCTGAAGATCTGGTCTTCCTTCACGAGCATGTGTAGAGTCTTGTTAAGTCTCCTGGCACTTCCCAGGTCGTACCCGAAAGGCTTTTCGATGATGAATCGCTTGAAGCCATCATCCTGAACACCCATGCCAGCTTTTGCTAGATTGGATGCAATAGTCTCATAAAGGCTTGGAGGAGTTGCCATATAAAAAATTACATTACCCCCAGTTCCTCGTTCCGTATTGATCTTTTCAATGACCTGCCTCAGCTTCTCATAATCTTCCGGAAAAAGATAATCCATCCTGTGATAGTCAATACAACCGGCAAATTCCGAAACATGGTTGAAGCCACTCTCCTTATCCTCTGAAAACGTTTTTACTGCATTTTCCATATCGTTCCTGAACTCTTCAACAGTCATTTCGCGCCGGCCAACACCAATGAGTGCACATTTCTCAGGCATCAGACCCTGGTTTCTCAATGAATAAAGTGCAGGAACAAGCTTTCGTGAGGTCAGATCACCTGTTGCACCAAAAATCACAAGAATAAGATTGGATGGCTTTTCCATAACAGGTCTTTAAGATTTAAGTATCTCCGGATGCTAAGATAGGAAAAAGAGTTAACCCCTGTCCTCTTGTTTAAAATCATAACCCTTCTCCCGACCTCTTCCCTGCAATCTGGCTCCTTCGCTAAAATAGCCCACAGGGCTATTTCTTAACGCTCGGCCCTCTTAAGCAATAAGGGAAGAGGAGCACTTTCAAGATACTTCTTAGCATGGAATTCCACCCTTCCCCTTGACTTTAAGGGAAAGGGAAGGGGTTAGGGTTCAAAAACAAATAAAAAGATCAGGCCTTAAGGCCATCGTTAATGCAGGATCCAACCCACCGGACTTTAGTCCGAATTATTATCATGTTAATAACTTTTTAATATATTATCTGCTTTTTATTAAGTTTTTTACCAATAACTGCATCAATCTGATAGTTTTATTGTACATTTGCTCACGAATTAAAGAAATGAAGTCTTACAATATTATATTTTCTGTTCTATTTTTGGTCATCAGGTTTACCGGAATTGACTGAGAATGGCGTTTTCATAGGATTAGGGATGACCGTTCTCTTCAGATTAAGAGAACGGTTTTTTTATAATAGTATATTTGGTAAAAGTTAAAATAATAACAAATGAGAAGAGTCCGGCCCTCCAGTGAGGGATTATACAGACAGGAATTTGAACATGGAAGCTGCGGGATCGGTTTTGTTGCCCATGTAAAAGGGAGAAAATCTCATTCAATAATCAGCATGGGTCTTGATATATTAAGGAACATGACCCACAGGGGAGCGGAAGGTGCCGACAGTAAAACAGGTGATGGAGCCGGAGTGATGATCCAGATCCCAAGAGATTTTTATCTTATTCAGGGTTATGCACTGCCTCCTGAAGGACAGTTTGGAACAGGGCTTATTTTCTTTCCAAAAAACTTAGATGATGCTGAAAAATGCACCGAGATATTCCTCCGCATTATTAAGGAAGAGGGTGTGAGTTTTATTGGTTTTCGTGATGTTCCACGCGATAATTCAACAATTGGCGAGATTGCCCGCAGTGCTGAACCTGATATCAGACAGATTCTCTTAAGCTCTGATATCCGGCAGGATGATCTTGAAAGGAAGCTTTACATAATAAGGAAACGTACTGAGAAGGCGATCAGGGATTCGGAAATAAAACAAAAAAAACTCTTTTATATTCCCAGCCTTTCAACCAAAGTACTTGTTTATAAAGGAATGCTTACTTCCAATCAACTCGGGGAATACTTTTGCGACCTCAATGATGAGAGACTCCAGAGCGCAATAGCCCTTGTCCATTCACGATTCAGCACTAACACTTTTCCGAGCTGGGATCTTGCACAACCATTCAGGGTTCTCGGGCATAACGGGGAAATAAATACTATAAAAGGAAACAGATTCTGGATGGAGGCCAGGGAATCGATACTCAAATCAGATAAACTTGGAGACCTGGAGCGGATTTATCCGATAATTGAACCTGAAAAAAGTGATTCGGCATCCCTTGACAATGTGCTGGAATTCCTTCTTATGAGCGGTAAATCACTTCCCTATGCAATGTCGATTCTAATTCCCGAGTCGATCAATATGAAGAATCCCATTCCACCTGAACTGCGGGATTTCTACCATTATCATTCAACTTTCATGGAGCCATGGGACGGACCGGCATCTCTTATTTTTTCCGACGGCAGGTATATTGGAGGAATGCTGGACCGGAACGGACTTCGTCCCTCAAGATATATATTGACAACTAATGATCTCATAGTAATGGGTTCCGAAGCAGGAGTCCAGTCGTTCAAACCTGAAGAAATTAAGGAAAAAGGAAGGCTGAAACCTGGGAAAATGCTACTTGTTGATACCTTTGAAGGAGTAGTTCTTTATGATAAGGAGCTTAAAGCCAAACTTGCCAGAGATTTCACGTACGGGAAATGGATCCAGGAGAATATGGTTAACCTGGAGGAGATCGAAACAGGACATGTTATATCACCCGACCTCGGAACACAATATCAGAAATACCTTTCTTCTTTTAACTACTCACTCGAAGATATTGAAAAGATTATAAAGGAGATGGCTGCAACCGGAAAAGAACCTATCGGATCGATGGGGAACGATGTCCCTGTAGCAGTACTGTCGAGAAAACCATACAGACTTTTCAATTATTTCAAGCAGATGTTTGCCCAGGTTACCAATCCACCTATTGATCCTATCAGGGAAGAGCTTGTAATGACCCTTTCCGGATACCTCGGGTCGCTTCAGCAAAACCTTCTGGATGAATCACCTGATCATGTCAAAATGGTCCGGTTCAGAAATCCGGTAATTTCCAACACATATTTTCAGGTTGTGAAAAACTTAAGGTATAAAGGATTCTCAGCCGCCAATCTGTTGATGCATTTCGACACCACAAAAGGAGGTGAAGGATTGAAGCAGGCTGTTGATCAGTTATGTGCCGATGCTGAAAAAGCAGTCGATGAAGGGAAAAACTATATTATACTGTCTGACCGCGGAATTGACGAAAATAAAGCTCCAATCCCATCCCTGCTTGCTGTTTCAGCTGTTCATCACCACCTTATAGAAAAGCGCAAACGAATGCAGATCGATATTGTTGTCGAATCGGCAGAACCCCGTGAAGTGATGCATTTTGCTCTGTTGTTCGGATATGGGGCAAGTATTATAAATCCTTATCTGAGCTTTGCGGTTATCGACAGGCTGGTCAGGGATAAAGCAATCCAGCTTGACTACCAGAAAGCTGAGGAAAATTATATCAACTCAATAAACAAAGGTATACTCAAGATAATGTCAAAGATGGGTATCAGTACCCTCAGAAGTTATCGTTCATCCCA
>CAZCQC010000186.1:0-5711 GCA_964500155.1 uncultured Rikenellaceae bacterium
GTTGTTTATTTTTTCGCGGGCGCGCCATGTGGAAAACTAATTTCTCATTGTAACAGGATGAATTCGACTCGTTGCATCCGCAAACGGTAGGCCCGTTCCGACTCACCATTTTTGCGTTTGGGAGGTCTTTCTGCCCCAAAGCCTTTTGCCAGGATGCGATCTTCGTCAATATTATAAACGGCAATTAATTGTTGTCTGACAATATCTGCCCGCTCCTGTGAAAGCTTCAGATTCGCCTCAGCGTCGCCGTAACCAGTGTGGCCTGCGACCAGGACACGATAGTCCGGGTAGTTGTGGATAAGTTTTTGTGCAACGTTATCAACGGTCCCTTCACCATCATTGTCCAGCCGGCCGATACCGCTCTGGAATGTTATGTTCTCCACCCTCATCGTCCCCGATTCCTGCAATTTCTCCCATTGGTCTTTGCTCAATGCTTCGAAGTCCCTTACATTGTCTGGCTGAGTACCGACCGGAGCTACTGCCCTCGAAACCAATCCTTCGATGAATGTCTTGTTCAGTATCTCGTATGGATTATCCACTTCGAAATCTTTTTTCATCAGGCGGTTAACGTCGTTCCAGGCGTAGATAGTTTTCACCAGACCTTCATCAGCATATGATCCAGCACTTGTAACTGTCTGGATGCCAAACATCAGGTGAGCATTTTCCTGTAAGTTATACCATTTTATATTGTCAATGAAAGAAGGCACCATTGTTCTCTTGGCACCGGTTATTGATCTGAGTTCATCAAACATCTCTTCCTTTCGGGCCATATAGTAGTCCACTACCTCGAAATAGGTGCGGAGGATCTCTCTGACTTCCTCTTCCTTGTTGTTAACGTACTTCCTGTTGAAAACGAACACATCAACAATATAGTTGCGGAAGTTGTCCGATCCCCATATCTTCTTCATACCCAGGTTATCGATTGCGTTTGAAACATCCGGTTCCCACATGGGATAAATGTGCTTGGCTTTCGACGGGTCGTTCTGGTCAGCTTTAGCTTGCTTAAAAACGGCTTCTGACCCATTGGCTTCAATCATCCATTCCTGGCTGCCCTGCAGCTCGTCGAGGTCGAAGTTGGTGATTGTGAGATTGACCAGGTCCTCGCTGGGTGAGTCAGGTGTCACCACGATCTTGATCTCGCTGTCGTTGAGATCATTGACCTTTGTGAACGGAAAATCCTTGAACGCGAGTATGGCATCGGCCCCACGGGATTCAGAGATAGCTCCCGTAATAACTCCCGGGTACTTAAACTTATAGCCGTGCTCCATATAAGAGCAGATTGGCAGTACGATGAAGTCATACCCGCTATCATTAAGTTTTTTCAGACGGTCAGCATATGCCGCACCATCGTCAGTGAAATTGAGCACGATGCCTTTTCTTGCCAGTCGTTTCCTCATCTCTGTCGACTTGATGAAAGCGTAGCCGGCGTAGCTATCGCCTGCCCAATGCACTGTGTGTGAAGCACCTCCTGAATCTGAGCTCTTCGTTCTCTTGATCCCATCGAGCCATGTGGTACCGAAGTAGATGCTGAGCACGACGATGGTTCCGAGGAGCATGAAAACGATTATACCTTTTGATCTGTTATTCATTGTTTAAACCTACAAATTTTTGTGTTAAAAAAATAGTCCTCACAAAGAAGAAGCTCTGCTTCCATGCTCAGCGGGCAATGCTGTCAGCACTGTACAGGTTCTCATCAAAAAGGTTTGCATCAAATATGTCTGATTCAGCCGTGGCTTCAACCAATGCCTGCTCCAGTTCCTCGTAATTATTTGCATCGCGGTAAGAGAGCGAGTACTTCTTCAATGTATGCGAGCTTTTCATGCACAATCCGATTGAATATAGCCCGATGAACCCATGCCGGGCAAGGTAATTGCATGGTCTCTTCAGATCAATTCCCGTCTGTTCGCCATCAGTAATAACGATAATGCGGTATGTTCCGTAGCCCAGTTGCTTCTTATATTGCTCCACAATCTTGTCAACACTGGCTGACAGAGCTTCTCCGAGTGGAGTTCCTCCGCTTGGGTGCAGGCTGTTGATTATTTTAAGGAACTCCTCCTTGTTACCGGAAGCAATCGGAAGTGCTTCAGCATAATCGTCACCACTTCGGGTACCCACGAGCATCAGGCCGATGTTCACATCATCAGGTATGTTCTTCATGAATCTTGCTACAGCTTCTTTAGCTCCTTCAATCTTCCTTTTGCCTGAGCATTTTTCATCCATACTGCCGCTCATATCGAAGAGGAAATAAAAGTTGGATGCTGTTGAAGCAAGGCCTGTGGATTCGTCGAAAAGAATGGTTATCTGGGGTGTTTCTGACTCCTGATCTTCCTGTTCTGATTGATCTTCCTGTCCGCCTCCTGGTGTCGACTGGAAGCATGAGCTGACGAGGAGTGCAAGCACGCTTAAGTTTATGATGAAAGCGCCATTTTTGAAAACATATAGTTTTATGATGTCTTTCATAATAGTTATAACATAATGGAATATTTACTTGTATATTGACGGATCAAAACGAATGGACTCGGATTCGAGTTGCTTGACTCTGAAAACTACACGAAAATTCTGTTTCCATTCTTCCTGAGTTCTGGGTTGTACGTATTTGGGCGATTCGATACCTCTGCCAACAACACTAATCTGTGAAGCGTCGAAGGTGATTCCTGACTGTTTACAGTAAGCAAGAAAGCTTTTCTTCACGTTTTCAGCTCTATCTCTTGACAGGTTCTTTGCAACTTGTTCGATCTGGGCAACTTCCTGGCTGCTGGCGCCACTTTGTCTTGCTTTCAGAACTCCTCCCCTGTCGGAGTGTCCTTCAATGACGACAATTGCACCACCATATGTCTGCGCAAGCTTAAGAGCTTCTTTAAAATCAGCAGAGTAGCTGGCAACCGCAAAGTCTTCCTGGTTCGGCTGGAAGTAGATTTCTACATTGAAAAGTGTTCCTTCTGATTCCCAGGTTGTTGCTTCGGCCTTGATTTTGTTCTCGACTACCTGTGAGACTTTCTTCTCATCAAACCTTGGTGTTATGGTGCTTGCTCCTGCTTTGGCGTATTTGAGGTTTGGAACGAATGAGTTATAGTCCCAGTCAGCGCTTAAGACGTTAGTTGCAGAGGTAAGAACACCCATAGTAATAAATGCTTTCTGAATCTCTGTGTCAATTGTCTTCTGGTTCCTGGTTGTTCCCTGTCCGACGAAGAAGGTGACATTGCCTGAGTGGCCAACGAATTCACATCCTCCCTCAAGCATGGGTTCAACATCTTTTGTGGCGGTGGGTGTGCCAAAAAATAGCTCTGATGACCTGCTGATCAATTTGTTATACTCACCCATTTTTGAAGCTTTGGATTTCAGCAGGTCACGAAGACCCTCTTCCGCCTGCATAAGTGCCAGGGTAAGTTTCTTTATATCGTCTTTGTGTGTGTCAAAATAATCTTTCCTGACGGCGTATACATCTGCAATGATACGGTTCGCTGATTTCGTGGTCAGTCCGATTGCAGCTCCATTGACTGATCCTTCACTTCCAGTACCGGTCGTGCCGCCAGAGGTCAGGTTGAGGGCGTCAGGAATAATGCAGAAGACTGCGTCCAGGGTAGGGTCTGCAACAAATGCTTCTACCGGATTGTTGTTCGTGCCATTGTCGTTGACAGTAAGTTCTTCGAGGTATTTGAAATTGATATCCTCAAGTTTTCTTTTGGCGCTGGTGAAAAGGTTGGCGGCGTAATCCATGTGCGGTCCGTAGAGCTGCAAAGCAACATTTCTGGCATTATTAATATTTTTACCTTTACGGAAAACGACTGCATCATCACCATTCGAGTAACTTAACTGGTAGATCTCCACAAGGTCAATACCAGCTGCCTTGAATGCATCGCTTGCCATCTTGATCATCCCTTTTGTTCCTCTGAGATAAGGTGTTTCGCCGTTGATGCAACGTTGCACCTGATCTTTAAAATTATCCTCGTTTCTGAGGGTGAAGTCGAGGCCGTTTTGTTTGAAGATGCCGTTAATCTCAGCATAGACAGTGGCAATGTCGCCTCCCCAGGTAATAGTGGGTAAAGTTATCGTGCCGGATGTCCGGACGGGTTTCAATGAGGTTGATACTACCTGCGACATAGGTTTTAAGGGTACATATTTAACCTGCGCGAGGAGTGGCAATGTGGTAACCAATAGCGCTGTTACTATCGCGATTCTGTTGGGGAAAGGAAGCTGTTTCATAATTAAAACAATTTTATTTTATTGTTGGAAATGGATTGTATGTTTCTCTGTTCGATGGTTTGAATTTAAGAAATGGTAATAAATGACGGGCATGTCATTAATTTTTTTTTTTTATAATTGACATACAAGGTAATTCTGAATGGTAAAGTTAAAGTATTTTCCTATGCAATCAGGGTCATCTGCTTTCCTTATGAATGAACATAAACAGATTTAAAATGTTGAATTAGTTTGATCAGGAAATGATGGCTTTTTAAAATGACTCGATTCAAGGCACTTTTATTAACCAGTAAATTCCACGGAAAAAATGTTCCTATTCACAAATTTATTCAAATCGGGAGGTCGTATTGGCAAGATATTAAGAAAAGCCGAAGTTAGAAACTTCCGCATTCCTTTAATCGGGGAGCCTGCGCAATCATTTACTGCTGAATCAACAGCAGGTACCATTAATTTTCCTGACGATTTTGGAAGTAACTGGAAGTTAATTCTCAGTCACCCGATGGACTTTACTCCTGTTTGCTCAACAGAATTGATTGAACTGGCCAACCTCCAGGACGAATTCGAAAAACTTGGAGTCAAAACTATGGTAGTTTCAACGGATCCCATTGAAGTACATAAACAATGGAAGAAAGTTCTTGAACAGATTGAATATAAAGAATATCCCCGACAGAAGATTAATTTTCCAATTCTGGATGATTCTAACCTTGTAATTGCAAAGCTATATGGGATGATACATCCTGAATCGGATAAGAACCGGGATGTAAGGGGGGTATTTATTATTGATCCCGACAACATAATAAGAGCAGAATTTTTTTACCCCCAGGAGGTAGGAAGAAACATGAATGAGCTTCTCAGAACAGTTATTGCTCTTCAGACAACTGTAAAGAATAATGTGATGACACCTGCCAACTGGAAGACAGGGCATGATGTACTGGTCCCCTTTCCTATAAAAGCCGATTTATCAGCTATGAATAAAGATTCAGGAGAATATTATCAGTTGTCATGGTTCCTGATATTCAAAAGGATGATCAGCAGAAATCAGCAGGAAGAAACCGGACAATCTGACCATAGGTTTGATTACATGTAAAATACTATTAAGCCACATGGAGTTTAAAACATTAATAATCCATTGCCTCTTTGCTGTTTTTTATTCCTGTAAGCAGCTCAATCCCTTTTGAAGTTCCAACCCGGGAAGCACCCGCTTCAATCATTGCAAGAAATATTTCAGTGGTATGGATTCCTCCGCTGGCTTTTACTTTTAATCCTTTGGGGGCGACAGTGTCGTACATAAGTTTGACTCTCTCAGCAGTTGCAGGTTTGCTGCCTCTTAATAAACCAACCGAAGTCTTGACAAAATCAGCACCAACTTCAGCCACCAGGTTGCATGCTTCAACTATTTCCGCGTCTGATAAAAGTTCAATTTCTATTATTACCTTCAGAAGCGCATTTTTGCGTCTGACCTCTTTCAGGACAGCGTCTATATCATGCCTGACATGATCAATCTTTCCGCT
>CAZCQC010000187.1:0-15058 GCA_964500155.1 uncultured Rikenellaceae bacterium
GCAGGATAATAGATTTCAGAGAAAACTGCAAGTTTCTCGCCTTCAGCAGTGTATTTATATTCCAGCTCATTCGGCTGATATGATACCAGTTCAATTTTATCATTTCCGCTGACCGGATAAACTGATCCGGTAACCTGTTCCCTGAACCTTGTATCAATTACAGCCTCTTTTGATGGATCAATCAGGCCGACTGATGCCAGTTCCATATTTGCGTTTTCAACCAATACCGGCTTCTCTGCAAACCATACATTACCAAGGGCATCAGGATTAATTACCGGCGGAGCATCGGGACTGTAAATGACATATTTGGCATTCAGCATATTAAGCACTGTGGTTTTCCTGAATAAAGGAAGTAGCTCCTCAACGGATTTGACCGAACCGAACAATGCCAGTTCCCTGCTTATCGATGAATCAATTAGTTCCTGGTACCTTTTGAGCTTCGCACCATGATAACCTCCTATTGATTTATGGAACCAGGAGGTCGGAGAATTATCGTTGAATGTCGAAACCGAAAGGTTAAGAACCCGGTGATATGATTGATCCTTCAGAATTGCAGCATCAGCAATGCCAGGCGTAAATGATTTCTGAATAGCTGAGGGCCGTTCAAACCGGTCAGCATTAAGATATCTTTTACCCGTTCCCCACAGATCGAAAATAATTAGGAGCGAAATCATGAGGATTGAGTATTCTTTTCGCAGTTTGCCTGATACAAATCCCCAAATTGCACCTGCACCGAGCACAATAAATACCAGGGACCTGAAACTATCGGTCCTTAACAATGCTTTTCTGTCAGCTGTGAGGGCTGAAGTGAGCCAATCGGGAAGTTTATATTCAATTTCATTGGGGCTGATAAATGATCCGGCAATACCCGGGAAAATAAGAATCAAAAGCAGAAGGCCAACAATTATTCCTCCCGCGATCTTTATTCCCCTGAACATCTCCTTTTTTGAAAGGCTGCCGTTATAAAATTCCCGTAAAGCCAGGAATCCCAGCAGGGGAATGCAGAACTGGGCTATAACCAGTGTCATAGTAACAGCCCTGAACTTATTATAACCCGGAAAGTAATCGATAAACAGGTTTGTCAGAGGCATGAAATTCTTACCCCATGCCAGCATAACAGATAAAATTGTAGCGATCAGAAGCCACCATTTTTCACGGCCCTTAATGACAACCAGTCCGAGAACAAAAAGAAATATCACTATTGCCCCCATATAATGGGGCCCGTCTGTCCCGAGGGTCTGGCTCCCCCAGTATTTTACAAACTGGTTTACTGCTTCCCCGGCGTTGTTTTGCCTCAGGACCTTTACAGTCTCAGAGTCTTTGTCAAATGGTTTGCTTGAACCACCTTTATAATTTGGTATCAACAGGTTCATGGTTTCGTCAATTCCATAACTCCAGGTTACAATATAATCCCTGTCGAGTCCCGCAGATGTATTCTTATCTTCAGACTTCAGTTCCGACTTACCCCTGATTGAATATTTCCCATATTCCCGGATTGTATTCAGGTTACCGAAATTGATTCCGGTTGCAATTAAAATGGGGATTATAAGTATTAGTGATGTCTTGAGGAATTTTAATAATGTTTTTTCTTTTAATGAGAAGACAAATTCTGTAATACCAAAAACGAGCAGACAGATCATTGCATAATATGTTATCTGGGGATGGTTGGCAAGGATCTCAAGTGATAACATAAATGCTGTCAATAAAGCTCCTTTTATTGCATCATATCTGTATGCATAATAAATTCCACCTATCATTGGAGCCATATATGCAAGCGCAATTGCCTGTGTATTATGACCTGCAGCAAGTATCTGGAAGAAGAAGGAAGAGAACCCGTACGCAATTGCCCCGGCAACTGCAAGCCATGAATTAACACCAAATATCAGCAGTAATAAATAGAATCCTGCCATCGAAATGAATAAAACCGAAACGGGCATTTTGAAGACCCTCATTACGGTATCAGCGTGCTTCATCAGGTTTCCAGGGAATCTGGTCGAGATCAGATAGGCAGGCATACCGCAGAATATCGAATTGGTCCATAAGGGTTCTTTGTGAAATTTTTCACGATAATCCCTTATCTCTTTTGAGTTGACATTTGAAACCGTCGAATCGTTGGCTTTAAGTACTTTCCCTTCCAGAACGGGATAGAAGTAAACAAATGATATCACAATGAATAAAACAACCGCAATGATATGTGGTAAAGCTGGCTTGATTTTCTCTCTGATTTCCATATGCCCTGATATTTTATTGTCTGAATGATTGACAAAATTACTTAATTACCTGCAAGAATAATTTTTTAAGGCTTAAACAGCCTGTTATAAATCTCTCTGAATTCCCTTCAACGACCTCAGATTTTTCCCCAGGTTCCTGAGATCTGACCATTTAGTAGTAAATCCCCTGATTGCATTCAGCTCAGCCTTCTCATAAAAACTGAACAAATAAAGCAGGAAAGGGAAGCTAATGACACAGATAGTTTTGATTATCAGCCTGGGAACAATATGCATTTCATTCAGAAAAAAGCCCGCAAATGAAAGCAGGGCTCCTGTCAGGAACATTATCAACATCTTTCTTTTTTCATAGGGGATAAAATACTCTTTCTGGGAAAAATAGTAATTTAATAAC
This sequence comes from uncultured Rikenellaceae bacterium, assembly GCA_964500155.1. Taxonomy (GTDB): domain Bacteria; phylum Bacteroidota; class Bacteroidia; order Bacteroidales; family VadinHA17; genus LD21. Next base: position 2,623 of record CAZCQC010000187.1, read on the forward strand.
CAGTAAACAAGCTGAGTTACAAGTGTTGCCACTGCGGTTCCAAAAATATTCCAGGAAGGTATGAGGAGAATGTTCAACACTATATTCAGTACAGTAGCAATTACAACATTCATTCCGATGACTCTCGATTTTTTGTTTATCAGCAATCCATAGCTTGTTGTTTCCCTCATATTCATAAAGAAGACTGAAAGGGCAAGGATGGGAACCACCATATATGCTCTCCAGAATTCAGTCGATTTTGAAATGACCTTTATTACCTCATAAGAGAAAAGAGATACTGATATTATTCCTAGCATCAGTACAAATGAGGTGTACAGCATTGATTTTGAGTAAAATCGTTTATTGTCCGGAGAATTGATCTTCTGAAGCACCAGAGGGGTCAATGCCATTTTTATCGAGTCGACAATTACCAGCTTAAGAACTGAAGAAATTTTGTATGCCATTGTGTAAATTGCGACAGCCTTAAGAAGTGCCATGGAATTAAGGGAATACCTGTCGATTGCGGTCAGTGCTGCTGAGGCAAAATTGGCCAGCAATAACGGATAACCATACCTGCTCATCGACCTGAACACCGGGAGGCTGAAGAAAGGGGTACTGTTCTTTAGGGCATAACCCGATAATAGAACAATAAACAAAAGATTTCCGATAACCTGTGCAAGGTATATTCCCGGTACTCCCATATCCCTGAATACGATGAAATAGATTGTGAGGAACAGGACGACAACAAGTTTCACCAGATTAGCGGCTGTGAACATGACAGATTTCGACTGTACCCTCATCAGTGTGTTGATAAGGTTATTTATTGCCTGAAGACCGGATGCAATTATTAATAACCTTATAGCTCTGCTCCAGTCAACCGTACTGAAGATAACTGTCGAGAGCTGGTTGCTCAGGGGTAACAGGAACAGGCAAAACAAAATGGTAATAAGAAACTGGAATGAAAGAGACATAAAAAAAATTCCTTTCTGTTTCCCGGAATAATCCTTGTCCCAATACCATCTCATCATGCTCTGAGGCAGACCTGATGCCATTAATGAAATAAGAATGAGGCCTGAAATGTCAAGTATGGCTATTGTTCCGAAGTCGTTTACCGAAAAGTATTCAGGATCAGTATAAAGAGGGATTAAAAGGAACCCGATTACCTTAACTGCGATATTACCGAGTCCATATACAAGACTATCTTTAAAGGATACTTTTATGGATTTTAACATTGCTTTTTATCTCAAAATCAATTCTGAACGAATCAGACTTTCCGGTAAAGGAGTCTATCTAAAATTTCCTGCTAAGATACCAAATACACTAATAAATAGGCTTGCAATATGATCAATGCTTTTTCTTATTTTTGTCGGGTATCTCCAAAAATAGAATTCCATGTTTATTAAAATAGGGAACCTGAAACAATCGGATTACAAGGGAATTCCTGAGATGGCTGCCTACAGGCTGCACTCAGATATTTATGAGATGCTGAAACCATACCTCAGAGAGAAATTGAACGTTCTCGATTTCGGATGTGGTCAGGGTGCATTCTCACAGCGTCTTGTTGACCTCGGAATGGTGGTTGATGCCTGTGATATTAATACAAATCAGCTTAAGGCAATTGTGAACAGAAAAATAGAACTGGATCTCAACAATGAGATCCCTCTGGATAAATTCCCTTATAAATATGATATAATTTTAGCTTTTGAAATTATTGAGCACATACACAATCCCTGGAAATATCTCGATGATTGCCTCAAACTTCTTAAAAAGGGAGGGATCATTGTGCTGACCACACCAAACATTTCAAATTTCATTTCCCGCCTTAGGTTTTTAATGAGAGGCTCATTACTGGCATTTGAAAAAACCGATCTGAAGCATGGACACATCACACCGTTATCTTTTGTTCAGATTGAAAACATTTGCGGACATTTCAAGCTCGAGATCTTGAAAAAAGGGCATGTGGGACCCATACCATTGATCCATATTTATGAGCTTTCCCGTTTTTCATTATTAAGAAATACAATCCTGCCATTGTTGTACCCATTTATGTCGGGACCTAAAAAAGGACGTGCTTTAATCTATATTCTCAGAAAAAATGAATGATACCGATTTCGCCGTTTTTTATGATAACCAGCCTGATTATGTTGCCTTCAGAAATGATAAGGAAAAACAAAAGGAGTATAAAATCCTTGTTGACTGGAAAGTAAGAAAGCTTGCCGGAATCATCCCGGTCAATCTTAGATTCAGTAATATCCTTGAAATCGGATGCGCCTTCGGGGTTTTGTTAAATAGTATTGCCGACAGGCTTCATATCGATTCACGAACCGGAATTGACATTTCCGGGGAAAATATTAAAACTGCCGGCTTACTTTACCCCGGATGCGGATTTTTTAAAGGTACCCTGGAGGATTATGTAAAGGAGAAGTCTTATATCCTGAAGAATCACAGACACGATCTTATTGTTCTCTCGGATATAATTGAGCATATTCCTGATGATCTTGAGTTCTTAAAACTTGTCAGAAAAGTATCGGAGTATGTGGTAGTAAACCTGCCCCTGGAAAAATCCTTTAAGAACCGAAATCGCAATTATGGGATTGAAGATCCGTCGGGTCATCTTCGCTGCTATAATAAAAAGCAGGCAAAAAAGCTGTTTCTTGATGCAGGATTTCTGCTGATCAGGGACAAGACATCAATTGCAACTTCTGACCCGGAATTCTCAAAAATATATAAGAAGAACCGGAAAATAAGGATCATGTCCAAACCCTTATTACTTAGGATCTTCTGGTCAGGGTTTTATTCAGTTGAGGACAAATTCAAGCTGATCAGCAAAAGAGTTTCCTCAAAGATTTACGGGACCAATTATTTTGCATTTCTCAGGAGTTCCTGATATACTTCCGAAAGTGATTCTGTGAATCGATCCTTGCTATACTTTTCAAGGACATAGTTCCTGATGGCTTTTCTGTTGTAGGAATCAAGATTTACGGCAAGGGACCTTATTGCCCGGGCAAGCTCCGGTGGATTTTCCTTTTCAATCAAAATACCAGTCTCTCTTGTAATAATCTCCTCAGGACCACCGCATCTTGTTGCTATTACGGGTAATCCGCATGCCATGGCTTCAATTACAACCACACCGAAAGTTTCATCCCTGCTTGGCAGGACATAAAAATCCAGCTTAGAATAAAAATCCTGAACGCTTTCCGGCTTAATTTCACCGTAAAATATGCATTTCCTGTCTACATCAAGCTCCTTAGCCATATCCCTGAACATATTGAGATATGTCCCGTCTCCCCCGATATGAACTTTCAAATCCATATCCTTAAGCATCGAAACCGCTTTAATCAGAATATCCACCCCTTTGCGGAAATTCCCCATACCTCCCAGGATGCCTATATTCAGGTTATTATCCAATCTCTCCGGATCGGGTATTGAAAACTTAGTCATATCTATAACGTTGGGAATTACTTGAATATGACGTTTGCAATACAAATTTATATCCTCTCCCAGGGCCCTGCTGACAGCAACCAGGCAGGCGCATTGTTTAAGTGTATATAGGACACATAATTTATGGATAGTACTTCTGAAATATTTTTTTATCCATGTGTGCTCTGTCAGTACACAAGGTATCTTTTCCCGCTTTTGAATTATTGTCCCGAGAAAACCTGCCGGATATGAAAGATGGCAGTGTATAATGTCAATTTTCTTTTTGCTCAGGATTTCCTTTCTGATAAACCTGTATGTATCCCTAAAATACTTCAATTGATTTATTACGGGAAAAGATCTTCCTGTCGTCAGCTCATATTCGATGATTTTCCCGTTTTGCCTTTTAATAAAATTATATTTTGATAAAGGAGCAAAGCGTGAATAGTCAACCCTGAAATAAACAACAATGATCTCATTCTTTTCACATAAAGCCAGTGCCTGATCCTGTATAAAGAGCCCCCTCCACTTAATTCTGATATCAGGATATGAATGTGTCAGCAGTAAAATAGTCATTTCATGTACTATATATTCGTAACAGATTCTCTTTGACCAGGGATGAATTAAGCTGGCTTAGTATAGCTCTGTAGCCGTTCTTACCCATTTCATCCCTGAGATATGGATCCGATGATAGTTTTATTATTGCAGCCTTCATCTCTTTGGAATTGGAATAGACTATGCCGCAGTTGTATTTTTCAATAAGTCTTTTCTGGGGCCTGCAATCTGAAGCTATAACAGGCTTTTTACCGAGCATGTAATCAAATATTTTATTTGCGACACCTGATTCATGCTGTGGATTCTTATGAAAAGGAGCAAGACAGATATCAGAAATTTCAAGGTAGGCAGGTAGTTCTGAAAGATCTATCCAGGGGATATATTTTACACGGTCATGTAGGAGTTCTGATCCGGCTTTTGTGAAAAATCTTTCCCTGTCCTTTTTGTCAATGGGGCCAATAACCAGAAAACAGAAGGGATGATTTTCCCTTGCCAGCTGTTCAAAAACATCAAGTGCGTCAAATATTCCCCTTCTCTCGGCAACCACTCCAAAATAAAGGATAACCGAAGTATCCTTTTTAAAACTAAGCTTCATAGTAACAACCTCTTTATTTGCCATCTGAGAAAGATCCGGAACATTTGGCAGAACAGTAAAATTCTCTTTCGATAATTCGGAATATCGTCCGGTAAGCTCATCGCGGAAATCATCGCTCAGTACAATTATCCTGTCAGCATATCCAAGGTATTCTTTCTCCTTTTTCTGCCATTCATCCGGCTTTGAAAGCATATTTCTGAAAAAGCCTTTTGTCCAGTTATAGGTGGTTACTGCATACGGATAATTTTCGTGCAGATCCAGAACCATATGGATTTTTCTTCCGGACTTTCTTAATCCCGACTTTCCCGCCCTTGACATGTAGAGATCGTGTACGTGCAGGAAATCTATTCTGTTGACTTCTATGAATTTTTTGATTCTGGCGCTCCAAAACCATTCATAAACAGGAATTGTATTCAGGAAAAAGAAAAGGAGATCCTTTAATTCTTTACTGATCCGGATCCGTGTTACATTAATGCCTTCAATCGGTTTGTAATTCCTTGTATTAAATCCGAAGCATAAAACAAAAATCCGGTGTCCGGCTTCCTTAAGGATCTCAATCTCCCTTAAAACCCTTTTGTCGTCATTCAGTTCGTTATCAACAGCAACCCCTATATTCATTTTCCGGACAGCATCTCTTAATTGCCATTAAAGGTAAAATTTTTTTTAAGGGTAAATCATTTGATTTTCTTTACCACGGAGTTTCACTGAGTAATAGGGAGTATCACAGAGTTCAAAACAGATGGATCGGGACAGGCTGTGCCAACTCCGTGGTTAATGGATTTTAGGAATGATTAGCTTAACAATGCAATTACTTTTTTAACCAGGTTTTCCCTGGAGTAGATTGTATGAGAGACTTTTTCCTGGATCTCAGAATTTGAAGAAAGAGAGATAAGATATTCCGAAATTGCTTCGGAATCGTCATAGTCAAAAGTTGCACCATGGCCGGTTTCCTTAAGTATCTCTGCTGCATCGCCGTCGGCCGGACCGAGACAGATTACCGGTTTTCCTGAAGTAAGATATTCAAACAGCTTCCCGGTAATAATACTCCTGGAGCTTTGATGATCAGGTATTATAAGAAGAAGAGCACTTGCCTCAAGCATGTTTCTTATAGCTGTAGTATGGGCAGAAAAGGGAATGAATTCAATATTTGACTTACCTGCGGCCGAACTTATCAATTCTATTTGTTCCGGAGAAACTACTCCGGTAAACCTGAGCCTGAAGCTTATCCCTTTTTCAATGAACGGTTTAAGCGCTTTAAGAAATCCGCCTACAGGATAAGATCCGGATAGTGTTCCTACATATGAGATTGTGAATATGTCAGGTTTCGATGCGATCAGTCCGGAGAAATCCTCTTCATCATATCCATTTGAGATCACTTCGATTTTTTCTTCAATACCTGGAATTTTTGAACTGAATAACTCCTTCAGCGAATTTCCGACCGTAATTATTCTATCTGAAGACTTCAGGACTTTTTTTTCATAAGCCGAATCAATCTTTTTGGAGAAAAGGGTTGGATAAAACTTTTCGTAATAATAGATATCGGTCCAGGGATCCCGCAGATCGGCTATCCATCGTATTCCGGGATATTTTTTCTTCAGCTTCAGGCCAATAAGCTGAGTAGAGTGGGGGGGACTTGTCGTAATGATACGGTCTGTTCCCTGAGTTTCGATAATTTCACATGCTTTTTTAAATGCAAACCAGTTCCATCCCCTTCTCGGATCAGGAATAAAAAAATTACCCCGCAGGAACTTTGTGATATGGCTTATAAAACCTCTTTCTTCATCAACTGCAAACCCGGCTGAGGGGATCTTCGATTTGTCCTTATAATAAAGTTTGAAATAATTTCTTGCTCTGGTTTTATAAATGGTCAGGTTACCTGGTATTTCATTATTCAGTGAATTGTCAATCGCAGGATATACGGCAAAATCCGGATCGACAGTCAGTATCAGAGGTTCCCATCCCTGTTTGGTAAGATACTTTGAGAACTTCAGCCATCTCTGAACGCCGGCACCTGAGCCGGGAGGCCAGTAATAAGTTATTATCAGGACCTTTTGCATCCTACAGCTTTTTCAGTAGTGTGCCTATGCTTACCTTTTCAAAAATTATCTCTTTAAGTCCGGAAATATTTACCCGCTCCTGTTCCATCGAATCGCGATACCTTATTGTTACTGTCTGATCATCAATAGTCTGATGATCGATTGTAATACAGTAAGGAGTTCCAATTGCATCCTGCCTCCGGTAACGCCTTCCGATCGAATCCTTGTCATCGTACTGGCAGTTGAAATCAAACTTAAGGTCATGTACGATCTTTACTGCAATTTCGGGCAGACCGTCTTTTTTTACAAGAGGCATTACTGCCAGTTTGACGGGCGCAAGGAATGAGGGAAGTCTCAAAACAACCCTTATATCCGATGTACCATCTTCCTTCTTAAGCTCTTCTTCTGCATATGCGGCAGAGATAACCTGAAGGAACATCCTGTCGACACCTATGGATGTTTCAATAACGTAGGGGATGTATGATTCCCCTTTTTCGGGATCAAAATACTGCAACTTTTTACCGCTGTACTGCTGATGCTGGCTAAGGTCATAATCAGTTCTGGAATGAATGCCCTCAACCTCCTTGAATCCGAACGGAAACCTGTATTCGATGTCGGTTGCAGCGTTGGCATAATGGGCAAGCTTTGTATGATCGTGGAACCGGTAATTGTCTTCACCGAAACCGAGTGTCTGATGCCATTTCATCCTTGCCTCTTTCCATTTCACGAACCAGTCAAGCTCTGTTCCCGGCTGGACGAAGTACTGCATCTCCATCTGTTCAAATTCCCTCATTCTGAAAATGAATTGCCTTGCTACAATTTCATTTCGGAAAGCTTTTCCGATCTGGGCTATTCCAAAAGGAACCTTCATTCTGCCTGTCTTCTGGACGTTAAGGAAATTGACAAATATTCCCTGGGCTGTTTCAGGACGCAGATAGATCTTATTTGAACCTTCAAGGGTTGATCCCATCTCTGTTGAAAACATAAGGTTGAATTGTCTGACCTCTGTCCAGTTGCGACTGCCGGATATCGGACATACGATCTCATTGTCGATTATTATCTGCCTGAGTTCAGAAAGATCGGTGGCATTGAGTGCTCTGGAAAACCTTGAATTCAATTCATCATATTTTGCCTGGTTTGCCAGGACGCGGGGATTTGTTTCCCTGAATTTCTTTTCATCAAAGGAAATCCCGAAACGTTCTTTTGCCTTTTCAACCTCCTTTGTGATCTTATCCTCGATCTTCGCAAGCTGCTCTTCGATAAGGACATCAGCCCTGTATCTTTTTTTTGAATCCTTGTTGTCAATAAGAGGATCATTGAATGCATCGACATGGCCCGAGGCTTTCCATATGGTGGGATGCATAAAGATTGCCGAATCGATGCCCACAATATTATCATGCAAAAGGACCATGCTGTCCCACCAGTATTTTTTTATGTTATTTTTCAGTTCAACACCATACTGGCCATAATCATAAACAGCGCTTAAACCGTCGTAAATTTCGCTTGAAGGAAAAACATACCCATATTCCTTGCAATGGGCAACCAGCTTTTTAAATACATCATCCTGAGCCATAAATAAATTTGTTTTGAGGAGAGCAAAAATAGTTAAAAACATTAATTAGTATCTTTAGCTCTCAAAACTTTGGCAATGACAATGAGAAAAAGAACAGATTTTCTTGTTATAGGATCAGGAATAGCAGGACTGACTTTTGCACTTAAGGCTGCCAGATATGGCAAGGTGACTATTATAACCAAATCAGCAATCGGCGATTCAAACACGAAATATGCCCAGGGAGGAATTGCAGCTGTTTTCAGCGAACCCGATAATTTTGAAAAACATATCAGGGACACATTGATCGCAGGAGACGGGATATGCAATGAAGAAGTTGTAAGGCTTGTAGTGCAGGAGGCACCTTCCAGAATACAGGACCTTATTGATCTTGGTGTTCCCTTTGACAAGAAAAAAGATGGCACATATGATCTGGCTAAGGAGGGAGGACATACTGAATACCGTATCCTTCATGCAAAGGACAAAACCGGGGAGGCTATTGAAGCGACACTTATTGATAAGGTTAAAAATGATCCGAATATTGAGATATTTGAACATTACTTTGCAATTGAGATCCTTACCCAGCATCATTTAGGGATAGAAGTCAAAAAAAACTACGCGGGTATAAAATGCTATGGAGCATATGTAGCTGATCTGGCAAACAAGAAAGTTTTTACTTTCCTTTCAAAGGTCACGATAATAGCAACAGGAGGTTTGGGAAATGTATATCTCACCACTACTAATCCGGAGGTAGCGACAGGCGATGGTGTTGCTATGGTCTACAGGGCGAAGGGCACAATCGAGAATATGGAATTCATCCAGTTTCATCCCACCTCATTATATGATCCGGAAAAGAAACCATCGTTCCTGATCACTGAAGCGTTGAGGGGCTATGGAGCAATACTTAAAAATATTTCAGGGGAAAAGTTCATGAGCAGGTACGACAGCCGCGGATCGCTTGCCCCCAGGGATATTGTTGCCAGGGCAATCGACAATGAACTGAAGATATGGGGTGAGGATCATGTATGGCTCGATTGTACACATCTGAAATCTGACGGTTTGAAAGATCATTTTCCAAATGTCTATGAACATTGCCTTCAGAGGGGGATTGATATCACCAAGGATATGATACCGGTTGTCCCTTGTGCTCATTACTCATGTGGCGGAATTAAAGTGGACACTAACGGACAGAGCAATATTGACAGGTTGTATGCCCTGGGAGAGGTATCATCAACAGGGCTTCACGGAGCAAACCGGCTGGCATCAAATTCGCTTGTGGAGGCTGTGGTTTATTCTCACAGGGCTGTTATGCATGCCGAGGAAAGGCTTAATGACCTTGATTTTGAAGAAAAAGTACCGGACTGGGACTATAAGGGAACGACCCATCTGGAAGAAATGGTGCTAATCACACAAAGCCTGAAGGAGGTTCAGATGATAATGAGCAATTATGTAGGAATTGTAAGGTCCGATCTCCGTCTTGAAAGAGCCATGGTTCGACTTGAAATTCTTTACAATGAAACAGAAAGCCTGTATAAGAGATCACTGATATCCAAACAAATATGTGAGCTCCGGAATCTTATCAATGTCGGGTACCTGATAATAAAAAATGCCATGAACAGAAAAGAAAGCATAGGACTCCATTATTCAATCGATTATCCGAAAAAAGTAAGCTCCGGACTCAAATAAATTTTCAATTTATGAACCATCTCGAATCATCATTTACAGGGAAGAACAGCCCGTGGAGGTATATTGTAATGTTTGCAGTTATACTAATAGCTACAAATACTATCGGAGCCATACCTTTACTGATAGGATACATTTCTAAAGCTGCTTCCGATCCTTCAATAGTTACGGATATTGCAAAAAATCCAAATGACCTGGGAGTTTTAGGACTCGATCCTAACATGGGCCTATTCATGATGCTTTTCCCTTTTCTGATAGGACTTTTTACTTTTATGATTCTGGTAAAACCATTGAATTACAGGACATTTAAAGTTACCGTCAATGGAAATGGTATGTTCAGATGGAACAGATTTTTTATTTCCGCTCTGGTATGGACGATCCTTTCAGCTGTTTATTTTTTCATTTACCTTAAGATGGATCCTTCTAACTTCAGTTTGAAAAACTCTTCAGGAACACTTATTCCTCTTATTCTAATTTCACTGGTCTTTATCCCTTTTCAGGCTGCCTTCGAGGAAGTTCTTTTCAGGGGGTATCTTATGCAGGGATTTGCTGTGATTCTCAGGAAGAGGTGGTTCCCTCTAGTGATGACCTCAGTTCTTTTCGGCCTTATGCATGCGTTCAATCCTGAGGTTGAGGAATTCGGGTTCTTTACAATGATGCCACAGTATATTCTATTCGGACTTATCTTCGGTATTGTTACAATCCTTGATGACGGAATTGAAGCAGCCATTGGCGCACATGCTGCTAACAATGCTTTCCTCTGTATTATGGTGACACACAATTCTTCCGCACTTCAGACTCCGGCCGTTTACGAGCAGCAGAATGTATATCCGTTAACTGAATTTGCTGCCTTGCTTGTTACCGGCATGGTTTTTCTGGTAATAATGAAAATGATTTTCAGGTGGGGCTCTTATTCATTTGTTCTGAGCAGTGTTGAACCAAAACCGGAACCAGCTCAGAGTCCGTACACAGATGTTCTCTCCTCGGTACGGTAATCCCCCCATTCATTGCGGATATCAATAATAAGATCCTTTATCTGGTCAGGCTCCGGGGATGTAAGCAGCTTTAGCCTTGTCTCTTTAAAATGTGGCAATCCCTTAAAATAGTTTGAGAGATGCCTGCGCATCTCATATATTGCCCTCATACCTTCCTTGAATTCCAGTGATTTTTCGAGATGTAGTAGAGCCAGACCGGCTTTCTCTGCAACAGTAGGTTCGGGGAGCAGATCCCCGGTATCAAGGAAATGTCTTATGTCGCGGAATATCCATGGTCTGCCGACTGAAGCACGTCCGATCATTATTCCGTCAACCCCGTACCTTCCAAACATCTCCTTTGCCTTAGCAGGGCTGTCAATATCCCCGTTACCAATAACCGGGATCTTAATCCTGGGGTTATTCTTTACCTCTCCAATCAGGGTCCAGTCAGCAGAGCCTTTATATAGCTGAGACCTTGTTCTTCCATGGATCGTCAAAGCGCTGATTCCGGTATCCTGTAATTTCTCGGCAACTTCAACTATATTCCTGTTTTCGTCATCCCATCCGATCCTGGTTTTTACAGTTACCGGCAGTTTGACTGCTTTTACTATTGCTCCGGTCATTTCAATCATCAGGGGAATGTCACGAAGCATTCCGGCTCCTGCACCTCTGTTTGCAATCTTTTTCATCGGGCAACCAAAATTGATATCAATCAGTTCAGGTTTGGCATTTTCAGCAATTTGGGCTGCCTCGACCATTGCATCGATCAGATGACCATAGAGCTGGATACCTATCGGCCTTTCGAATTCGTAAATGTCAAGCTTTTTTACACTCTTCCACCCTTCGCGGATAAGACCATCAGATGAGATAAATTCGGTATACATGAAATCGGCACCGTTCATCTTGCACATATAGCGAAAGGAGGGATCAGTGATATCCTCCATCGGTGCAAGGAACAACGGATATTTCCCCAGCAGTATATTGCCTATGTTCAAACTGATTTTTGTTAGGGCCAGATGGTACTTTGTGCCTCAGAGGGCGCACCAGCTTTATTCAGTTCACTCTTTCTGTAAAAATAGACTATACCGTAGTTTTCACTCTCGGCCATCCTCTTGTCTTCAGGAAGTGTGCTGTGAGCATTTTCGACCTCATTCCATATCTGCACAATTATCTCATCAGCCTCTTTCCGGAGCTCAAAGTTTTTCTCTGTATAATCGAGAGTCCTTTTTGCCATTGTCTTCTGAAAATTCCATGCCTCAAGGAAATTCTGGTATCTGACTTTGACAACTGCTATAGTTGGATTGGTGATAGGGCAACCGCCTTTCCTTATCCGGAATTCCTCTCCTTCAATTATCCTTTTTCCCCAGCTGATAAGTTCATTTTCCGTATTTAATGAAGGTACAGTTGATTCGTTAGTTGCAAGCCCGTAAAATGCTCTTGTCTCAACCGGAAGGTCGCCCCGGAAGATTGCCATGTTCATCACCCTTATGAAATGGGTCAGATAGAGCCTTGCTTTCCTTATGATCTCAGCATAATCCCTGCTCTTATTGTTCTGCGAGGCATAGGACTGACGCTGAAGCATGATCATGTTTTCAAACTGTGGCAGAAATCTCTGCAATCTTACAATATTCTTCGGTGAAAAGGCCAT
>CAZCQC010000188.1:0-7281 GCA_964500155.1 uncultured Rikenellaceae bacterium
GGAGGCTTTTGTGTTGAGAACAGATATACTCAGGCTATTGAAGGATCTGAAGACCTTAATGAATGGAGAGAGCTGAATACCCGCTGGTTCCAGTTCGGGTCGTTCTGCCCCCTTTTCCGTAGTCATGGACAATACCCCTACCGGGAGATTTTTAATATATCACCTGCCGGAAGTCCGGCTTATGAAAGCATGGTTTACTATGACAAGCTGAGATACAGGTTGATGCCCTATCTCTATTCCCTGGCAGGACTGACCTATTTCAACGATTATACGATAATGCGGGCTATGGTAATGGATTTTGGAGGTGATAAAGCTGTAAAGAGCATTGGGGACCAGTATATGTTCGGTCCTTCACTGATGGTAGCCCCTGTTTATAAATACAAAGCAAGATCGCGTAATGTTTATTTCCCATCCTCCTGCGGGTGGTACGATTTCTATTCCGGTATTTATATTCTGGGAGGACATCAACTTGAGGTAGATGCTCCATTTGAGCAGATTCCGCTTTTTATCAGGGAAGGTTCAATAATACCTTTTGGCCCGGAAATCCAATTTACTGACGAAAAGCCGGCTGATCCGGTTACATTATATGTTTATACAGGCAGGAACTGTGCATTTACATTATATGAGGATGAGGGAACCAATTACAACTATGAAAAGGGAGAATGCAGCACCATAAAATTCAGTTACGATGAAACAACAGGTGAACTGATAATTGGAGAGAGAAAGGGAGAATTCAAGGGTATGCTTAACCAAAGGGTCTTTAATATTGTCTGGATAACCCGCGACAATCCGGTTAAATTTGATCCGGAAATTATTCCTCATGAATCAGTCGACTATAAAGGTGAAGAGGTCGTCATTAAAAAATCAATTAAAAAACCAACAGAATAAAATAATTTAAATCATTCTGAATACTATGACAAAAATATCCATTATTAACCTGCTCTTTTTTTTCTTTTCCATGATCAGTTCACAGACTGAAGCACAGATAGCATCGATCAGGGACTCACTGGGAGGAGCTCCAGTCCCCCCCGAAATTGAGAATCCTGAATGTAACGGTATAAATAAAGAACCGGCACATGCCACTCTGATGCCATATGCAAGTCTGAAGGAGGCTCTTGCAGCCAACAGACATGCATCAACATTCTGCAGAAGCCTTAACGGAATGTGGAAATTCAACTGGGTATCGTGGCCTCAGGCCAGACCTGTTGATTTCTACAAGACAACCTATGATGTATCGTCCTGGAAAGAAATACCGGTTCCATCTAACTGGCAGTTACTGGGTTATGGCACACCATACTACAGGAACCTTGGATATACTTTTAAGCGTGATTTTCCCAAAGTGATGAGCACTCCTCCCAGGAATTTTACAGCCTATGAAGAGCGAAATCCGGTAGGAAGTTACAGGAGGGATTTTGACGTCCCGGCTGACTGGAAGGGACGTCAGATATTTATTTCATTCGATGGAGTGGATGCCGGATTCTTCCTGTGGGTCAATGGTAAGAAAGTTGGTTACAGCGTTAACAGCCGGAATGTTGCTGAATTTGATATTACAAAATATGTGAAGCCTGGTAAGAATTTGGTTGCGGCAGAAGTTTACCGTTATACAACCGGAAGCTATCTTGAGGATCAGGATATGTGGAGGCTCAGCGGAATCTTTCGCAATGTTTCAATATGGAGCTCATCACCGCAGCACATCCGTGACTTCCTTGTCAGAACAGATCTGGATGACAAGTACATAAATGCCAATGTTGAGGTTATTGCAAAAGTAAAGAACTATGGAGTCAAACCTGCCAGGGCCGGCAATCTTTCTGCAACTCTTTATAATGGTGAAGCAACAGTTGCTTCTGCGAATGGATCCGTTCCTGAACTGAACCCCGGAGAGGAGGTCTCCGTAAAGCTTTTATTCCCCGTTCAGAATCCTGTTAAGTGGACAGCTGAAACGCCAAAACTATATACAACGGTACTTACATTAACAAGTGGCAAAAAAGTTATTGAAACACTATCTGCAAAGACAGGTTTCAGGGAAGTTGAAATAAAAGGCCGGACATTTCTGGCTAACGGTGTACCAATTAAACTGAAAGGAGTCAATCGTCACGAAAACTGGCCCGATGTGGGTCATGCAGTTACAGAAGAACAGATGATCCGCGACCTTGAGCTTATTAAGCAGGGAAACTGCAATCATGTCCGTACATGCCATTATTCTGATGATCCCAGATGGTACGAACTGTGTGATGAATGGGGAATATGGCTTGTAGCTGAAGCCAATGTTGAATGTCATGGTAATACCGGGAAATTTGATGAGGAACCAAGGATGAAGGCAGCTATTCTGGACAGGAATATTGCTAACGCCGAAAATTTTAAAAATCATCCTTCAGTAATAATATGGTCACTTGGGAATGAGAATGGCAGAGGTGGTTCAAACTTCAGGGCTGCAATGGCAGCTGTTAAATCAATTGATGACACCAGACCGGTTCATTATGAAGGTTTTGGTACCGGAAAAAACAATCCTGCTGACCTCGACAGCCGGATGTACACGAATGTTCCTGATGTTGAGCGTATAGCAACCGATACATCATTCCATAAGCCATTCTATTTGTGTGAATATGCTCATGCAATGTTCAATTCAATGGGTGCTATCGGTGACTATAATGATGTTTTCGACAAATATGAGTCGCTTCTCGGCGGAGCAATTTGGGAATGGCAGGATCAGGGTATCTGGAATAAGCGTAATCCAAACCATGTAATTCTTGCCTACGGCGGAGGTTTTGGTGAGTTTCCGAATGACCGCTATTTTATTCATAAGGGAGTAATTGCCTCAGACCGTTCCCTTAAACCACATTACCCCGAAATGAAGCATGCCTACCAGTGGATACAAATCTCAGAAGGGAATCTCGCAGATGGGATTATAAAGATCAGGAACAAATATCAGTTCACAAGTCTTAAGGACTTTGTTGCCTCCTGGACACTTTCGGAGGACGGAACCATAATTGGCTCAGGTACTTACCCTTCATTTGATGTTAAGCCTGGAATGGAAACATCCGTACAGGTTCCTTTTGAAATTGTCAATCCGAAAGCCGGAGCGGAATATTTTCTTCGTATTTCCTACACCATTGCAAAAGATGAGATATGGGCAAAAAAAGGATATGAGATTGCATCACAGCAATTCAAGCTGCCTGTAAAAGTAACTGCTGTCAGACCTTCTTCAAATGCAAAACCTCTTGCAATGACTCAGAACGACAAGGAGATCACTCTTAAAGGTGATGGATTTACAGTTGTTTTTGATATGACAGCCGGCACATTCTCAAAGCTCGAACGCAATGGACTGAACATTCTGAAGGCTGGTGGCGGACCCAGATTACATCTGTGGAGAGCGCCTCATCGTAACGACGACATGTATGCCGACAGGGGATGGAACAGCAATGGCATTAAAGCCCTTAAATGGACCACTCAGGGAATATCGGCAGAGCAATCAGCGGCTTCAGAAGTTAAAATCTCTGTAAAGCTTACCGGTGAAGGGAAGAACGGTTTTACTGTAAATCATGACGTTGTCTACAAAATCTCCGGCAATGGAATGATCGTTGCTGAAAACAATTTCAACTCGAGCAATCCCCAGCAGGTTATTGCAAGGCTTGGTGTGCGGATGTTTCTTGATAAGCAATTTGAAATGGCAGAGTATTTTGGACGCGGACCAATGGAAAACTATTCTGACCGTAAGCGTGGATTTGATGTCGGAGTATATAAAAGCACTGTAAAGGAACTTCTTACACCTTATGAGAAACCGATGGATGCAGGAAATCATGAAGATGTCCGCTGGGTAAAGATCACCAATCAGGGAGGAACTGGAATAATGGCTCAGTGCGATACCTCGCTTCTTCAGTTCACGGCTCTGCCTTACAGTGATGAACAGATGGAAAATGTGGAATACAAAATAGATCTTCCGCAGAGTGATGCAACCGTGTTCTGCATAAGTAACCATACTCTCGGGGTAGGTTCGAATGGTTGCGGCCCGAGACCTTTACCTCAGTATATGGTTTATGCCGCACCGGCATCATTTATTTATAAACTGAACCTTATGACTGAATAAAGCATTATAGTTTTTATCTGATGAAAACAAAACTTATTCTTATCATTCCACTGATACTGTTAACCTCTAAAGTATCCTATACACAGAACAGTGAAAGTTACAAGAATTTCAAAGTTGCCGTGTATGCACGTGCATATGAAGTCAGGCAGATGGATGACCTGAAGTTGCTCGAACCTATCTGGACCACGATCTCAAACCAGGTTCATGTCGATAAGATCTATCTTGAAACCCATCGTGACCAGATAATTGTTGATGAAAAGACAATTGATAAGGTTAAGGCATTCTTCAACGGCAGAGGTATAAAAACAGCAGGGGGCATAACTCTTACGGTCAGTGAAATGAACCGGTTTGAAACCTATTGTTATTCAAATCCGGTGCACAGGAAAAAGGTAAAGGAGATTGTCGAACTTACTGCCCGTCATTTTGATGAGATCATTCTGGATGATTTCTTCTTTACCGACTGCAAATGCGAGCTCTGTATCAAGGCTAAGGGTGATCAGAGCTGGACTGATTTCAGGTTGAAACAAATGACTGAAGCTGCGCAAAGTCTTGTAATTGTTCCCGCAAAAGCTGTTAATCCGAAAGTTAAGGTAGTTGTCAAATATCCGAACTGGTATGAACATTTCCATGGTCTGGGGTTTAATCTTGAAACTGAGCCGCCGATGTTTGACGGAATATATACCGGCACTGAGACCAGGAATCCTGATGCTCCGGGCCAGCATTTACAGCAATACCTCGGGTACCTGATATTCAGGTATTTTGAAAACATTAAACCTGGCGGAAATGGCGGAGGCTGGGTTGATACCGGCGGGATGAATTACATGGACAGGTATGCCGAACAGCTTTGGTTGACACTCTTTGCCAAAGCCCAGGAAATAACTCTTTTTGATTTCAGGCAGTTGCAGCGTAACATCAGGCCGGCTGACCGTTCGGCATGGCAGGATCAGAAGCCAAGTTTTGATTATGACGACATGTTGAAACCCTATTTGCTTAAAGACGGGCAACCTTACACTCCTTCGACAGTTGCAAGAGCTGCTGGCTATACATTTGAAAAAGTTGACAGGTTCCTTGACCAGCTTGGAAATCCGGTCGGGATCCAGGCATACAGGCCCTACCATTCTACGGGAGAAGATTTTCTTCAAAACTATTTTGGGATGATAGGTCTTCCTATTGACCTCAAACCAGAGTTCCCGTTTGAACCTAAGATGATACTTCTTACCGAATCAGCCAAATTTGACACCGATATTGTAAAAAAAATAAAGCAAAGACTTATTTCCGGAAAGGATGTTATGATCACATCGGGACTTCTCAGGGCACTTCAGGGAAAAGGGATTGAAGATATCATTGAATTGGAATTCACTGACAGAAAAGCCCTTGTCTCTGAATTCTCAGCTGGTTTTGCAAGCTCCGGCAATAAATCGTCAAAAGAGATTCTGGTCCCCCAGATTCAATACTTCACTAACGATTCATGGACAGATATAGAGGCTTTGGGAGGGCCTGCAGGATGGCCGATGCTTCACCAGGGAAGATATGGGAAGGCTTCACTGTTCGTTCTGACTATTCCAGACTCTTTCGGAGATATTTATGCCCTGCCTGCAGGTGTCCTTAACAGGATAAGGGATGTTCTGACTGCCGACCTCAGTTTCCGGATCGAGGGACCTTCAATGGTAAGCATATTTATTTATGATAATAACACTTTTATCGTTGAATCCTTCCTGCCTGAAGAGACAAAGATAAAAGTTGTTGCCGGACAAGGCATTACAAAACTGACCGATATATTATCATCAGAACAGGTAAGCAGTAGCGGCAAATCCACCGGTATGATCTGGGGTCGTCCCAGGGAGGAAAAGTCCTCATTTGAAATCACTCTTAAACCTCACAGTTACAGGGTTTTCAAAGCTGAATAGACATTTAACTTAATAAGATAATACTATGAGATTTAAAATCATCGGACTTTTTATGCTGATAGCAATGACCGGATGCGGCAAAAAGCCATCCGGAATTGAGCTTCCATCTCTGATCGGCGACAATATGCTTCTGCAACAGAACGCAAATATTGAAATATGGGGTAAAGCATTACCCGGAAATAAAATTGACGTTTCTGCCAGCTGGCAGGCAAACGGACAGGCAATCGCAGGAGAGGATGGCAAATGGTCCGTATCACTTGCTACTCCCGAAGCCGGTGGTCCCTATACAATTTCAATCGCAGCAAAAGATACCAGCCTGACAATAAATAATATTCTTATTGGTGAGGTGTGGGTCTGCTCAGGACAGTCAAATATGGAGATGCCTCTTGCAGGATGGCCTCCAAATGACACTATAATGTATTCAGCTCAGACTATTGCATCGGCATCGGTACCTGAAATCCGTCTTTTTATTGTTCAGCGGAAAGTATCAGGCGAGCCCCTGGAAGAATGCATTGGCAGGTGGGAAGTCTGCAGTCCTGAAACAGTAGCCCAGTTCAGTGCTACCGGATATTTCTTCGGGAAAAAGCTTCATGATGAATTGAATGTCCCGGTTGGACTCATTGAATCTGCATGGGGTGGAACCCCTGCCGAAGCATGGATGTCGTCGGATGTTCTTGAAAATGCGGGTGAATTTGTTGCTGAAATCAAAGGAATAAAGGAGTCAACACCACTCCTTGCAGAATACCAGACGTGGCTGAACGGACATAAACAACTGGTAGCTGACAAGAGTGGTGAAGAGCAATGGAAAGATCTCATTTTTAATGATGAGAAAGTCCCGCTGCCGGAATTCAACGATAGCAGCTGGCCTGTAATGAACCTTCCGGGTCAGTTTGAAGCAGTAACCGGTGATTTTGACGGTGCTGTCTGGTTTCGTAAAAATGTGGAGTTACCGGAACAAATGGTCGGCAGGGACCTTGCTCTGGTTCTTGGTCCGGTTGATGATATGGACAGAGCTTACTTTAACGGTAAGCTTGTAGGTTCGCATGAAGTATCAGGTTTCTGGCAAGCCGAAAGAAACTATGATGTGCCAAAAGAGATTGTTAAAGCAGGGTCCAACACAATTGCAGTCCGTGTTCTGGATACTCAGGGAGGAGGAGGAATCTGGGGGAAACCCGGATCTATGATACTTACCCTGAAGGATAATAAACAAGCTCAGATAATACTCGATGGTGAATGGAAATTTCAACCGGTCGCTGAACTGATCGGGAACAGGTTTTACATTCTAGATCT
>CAZCQC010000189.1:0-8048 GCA_964500155.1 uncultured Rikenellaceae bacterium
TCAATATCTTCCAGGTATAAGGTCACCAGAATTTTATCGACCGGACTTAGCTTGTTTTTGAATTCCTCAAAAAATTTCAATTTCGCTTCTGCTTCTTCCGGATTATCTTCGTCTTCACTGACTCTGTCATAATTTCCCAGATACGAAGAGGGTATAAAAACTGAGGATTTCTTTTTTGCTTTTAAAAGATACGTCAGGCATACGTTCACTGAAATCCTGCATATCCATGTCTTTAGCTGAGATTCTCCCCGGAAATTCATTATGTTAAGCCAAACTTTTAAAAGAATTTCCTGATACGCGTCTCTGGCTTCATCTCCGGGTCCGAAATAATGACGGCATATATTAAATACCATCTTGTCATTCTCTCGGAGTGCTACCCGGAAAATCTCTTCCTGATTCATAAGATCTCTTTTCTGTTTTAAAACTAAAATCTATCTCAAATGTGTCAACGAATAAATATTTGCCTATCTATCAAAGTTATCTTTTACCTGCCAATAAGAAGATAAACAGGCTGAAAAAGGAATCTTGAAATTACGGACTCATTTGAAATTTTGGTTATAATTATTTTTTGTTGAAATAACAGGTAAAATAATGTATGACTGATATTTATCAGAATGATATATTTTTTGTTCAGCAAGCTTATACTCTGTCTCCGATTCATTATTCATTCCTGTATTAAGATTTCTGGAGTATTGAGGAAAATCTGATGATGAAATTTCCACTCTGATTTTCCAGTTTTTTTCGAGCTTTATACCGGTGTGCCAAAGGTCTATCTGATAGTCATAGATTTTATTTTTCCTTAACAGTTCAGGATGTGATAAACTGTTCCTGAATCTTGCACGAAGGCAGCCATGTGTAATGGGCAAATATTTATTATCCTCATTAATGGCAAAGAGGTAGACAAACCAGTCGGTGTCGGGGCAATCCGATGACGCAAACAATCTTGCCGAGACAGGGCCTAAAATAGTGATTGCGGTATCGAGTTGATCTGATTCATAAACCAGAATGTCCTTTCTTCCTGAAGTTATCGAATCAGATATGCTTCTTCCCCGTGAATTTCTGTAGATAAATGCAGGTGCAGGATCTCCCGGATTGTAAATAAAAGAGTCAAATGGTTTATTATCAGGCGAAAAACTCCACCTCAGCTTACCATCTCCTTTTAAAGAATTCGCACCTTGTTTGCTGTCTAAATAGAGTTTTTTATAATTAGTCTGGCTCAGCGGATATGTATCAGAAATAATCCATCTGAAATCATTCATCACGTACAACTTTACTACCGGATCTTCATTTACCTTATTGTCAATTCCTTTAAGCCAGTAATCGAACCATCTTTTATAAAGGGCCAGTAAATCAACCTTGGCTTCGTTTCCGACCTTATTGACCGATGGATAAGGTGTTACTAAATTGGCGTGGTTCCAAGGGCCAATAATCAATCTGGCATTCTTATTTCCCGATCTGGAGAGTTCCTCCCATGCCAGAGTGGTCCCAATGCTGTGAGTGTCATACCATCCCGATTGCAGCAATACGGGTATCTTTAAATCATTAAGTGCACTCTGATAACTTGCTCTTTTCCAATACTGATCATTTGAATTATGTTCTGTCCATCGGCTGAAATATGGTACTTTTTTACCTGTTATTAAGAGATCAATATCCTTAACCGGAAGGTGAAACAGATTCGTATCGTCTTTGACTTTCTGAGATTCGCGGATAGCTGCAGGATCATTAACATCAATACCCGATTCGATGATATTAAGCCACCATAATTCAGGCGCTAAAAGAAGTATTCCGTTTTCATATGGTGAGTTTTTAAAAGGATCAGCTGGCAGGTTATGCGGGATAATTGTTGTAAGGTGAGGTGGATTTTCTTTTGCAGCCAGAAACTGAGCATGAGCCATATATGATCCGCCAACCATTCCAACTTTCCCGTTGCTCCATTCCTGTTTTGCCAGCCATTCAATTGAATCGAATCCATCATCCCCTTCATTTATAAATGGTTCCCATTTCCCTTCAGAGGCGAACCTTCCGCGAACATCCTGAACTGCAACAACGTATCCCTGGGAAGCAAAATAATAAGCCAGATAACCTAAACCAGTTTTATCTATCGGGGTTCTGATGAGAATTACCGGTAGCTTTTCATCTGCATTTTCGGGAAAGAAAAGGTCTGTTGAAAGTTTTATGCCATCTCTCATCGCGATTACTAGGTTATCTTTTCGTACCGCATATACAATGTCAATCACCGGAGGGTAAGATAAATCTGGTTTATTTGTGGCCAGAGAAAATATTGATGAAAACGACAGGGTAACAATAATCATTATTGATAATATTGTTTTCATTTGTGCAATGGTTTGAATTTTATTTGTTCAGTTCTTTTTTACAGTAATAGACTCTGCATAGTTGATTTTGTTACAATCGTCTCCAAATACAGCCAACGCAATGGCCCATAAAAAATAACAGAACATTTCTATTTTTGTACAACACTTGATCAATATGAAACATAAAGTCCTGAAAAAGCAGCATATCTCAAAGATGTGTTTTGTTTGCGGTGCGAAGAATGATTTCGGTCTGCACGCCAATTTCTACGAAACCGATGCCAACGAACTCGTTGCCTTGATCAATCCGACAGAACAACACCAGGGTTATCCCGGACGGATGCATGGAGGTATAGCAGCTGCAATTCTTGACGAAACAATCGGAAGATCAATCTGCAGCGGTAAAGATGAACAAATATGGAGTGTGACACTGGAATTGAAAACCCGATTCAGGAAGCCCATACCACTTGACCAGGAGTTGAAAATTGTAGCTCGTATTACCAGCGAAGGCAACCGTTCTTTTGAAGGTACCGGGGAAATTGTTCTGCCAAACGGTGAGATCGCCGTTTCTGCCGGGGGAAAATATATGAAGGTGAACATCGAAAGAATCGCCGACAATATGGAAGTTGATGATAACTGGTTTTTACCGGATAGTACGGATGATCCTTCAGAGATAGATATTCCCTGAAGCGAAAATCCTGGTGCCCCGGTAATTTCTTGCCGGATAAATTTGACATCATGAAAGTTAAGAAATGCATCAAATGAAAGCATATAAAATAATCTTCCTGATATTTTTAAATTTGCTGATATCAACAATTCCGGTTTTCTCTCAAAAAACATCTCCCTTAGTACATGATAAAGCAAACAAAACAATCACCCTCTCGGACAGCCAGGGAAATTTAATGTTGCGTCTGAATTATTCCGGTGGCTGCATAATCGACAAAGTAATTGTAAAAGGGCGTGAGGTAACAGGCGATGGAAACATTGTTTTTTCGGGAATCAGGCTGGGGGATCAATTACTTTCATCAAAGCATTGCAAGGTGTCCCCTTCAATAACAATCCTGAATAATTCTGTGATTATAGATTCTGTCAGGTTTGGCAATAATGCATTCGCAATCGAAGAAAAATGGATCTTTAAAATCAATGAAAATGATATTCAATGGCAGATAAACAGACAATATTTAAACAACGGGACCATTGATGAAAATTATTTTCCCTGCTGGCAGTTCAATTCCATGAAGACCTGGGATGGTGCTATGCTCGATAACGGAGGAGTTGCATGGAATCGTTTTCTGGAGAATCCTGGTGATACTTACGGGACCCACGCTGCTGCTTTGACTCTCTGGAACAATTCCGATAACAACTGCTTTAGAATTACCCCTGATAACGATTCCATTGCTTTCAGAAGTGCCACATTCAGCCATCATAGCGATCATGTATTTTCTGTTGTTCAGTCATCTTCAACAGAACCGATAAATACTAAATTCGGATTACGTCGTTTTCTCACTACCGGTCAATCCGTTTTTGAGCCGGTTAAAATCAGCATTTCACGGATAAGCATCAAACTTACACTTCAGACCTCCTCTTATGAACAGGAATACGACCGGGGTATATTAAAAGGAATTGATGAGAGATCAGTCATTGAAATGCTGAACACTATCGGCAGATATGGTGTTGTTGATAATAACCTTTATGGATCGAACGGATGGCGGACCGGTTGGACTGTTTTACAGGAGCCATGGCTGGCACTGTCCGGGCTTGCCATCGATTCACCCGATTTCATAAAAGGATTTTCACAGGCACTTGAATATGAACTGGAAAATGCCATAATGCCTGACGGCAGAGTATTGCCACGCTGGCACCATGATTCAACAGACGCAATGCCAAATACATACAGGGAGAATGGCTTCTATGAATGCCAGTGGGGATATATGCTCGATTCTCAACCTGCTTTTGCAATAGATGTTGCCGAACAATTCGACATGACAGGCGATATCGGCTGGCTTCGCAGGTTCAAACCTGCCTGCGAAAAGGTTCTCGATTATATTATCAGGCGGGATTCCGATGGGAACGGACTTTTTGAAGTTATCCAGAGTTCTTATAAAGAGCAGAAGGGGACCGACTGGATGGATGTCATATGGGCTTCATATGAAGTAGCAAGTATTAATGCCTACATGTACCGGGCATTGACCCTGTGGTCGGACCTGGAAAAGCTGCTAGGGGATACCATAATGTCTGAAAAATACCGGGATCTTGCTTTGAAAGTAAAAACCACTTTTAATAAGAACATTGCCGACGGAGGTTTCTGGAATCCCGGCAAGAAATGGTATGTTTACTGGCGTGAGGAGGACGGAAAGATATATGGCAATAACCTCGTAAGCATGGTAAACTTTCTCGCCATCGGTTATGGGCTATGTGATGATCAGGAACGCATAGATTCAGTTCTTGGCAAGATGGAAGAACTAATGCAAAAAGAAAAGTTATTTATCTGGCCGTCATGTTTTTTCCCCTATGAAGAGAATATGGGATTGAAAACTGTGAATTACCCGTACCCGAATTATGAAAACGGAGATCTGTTCCTTGCCTGGGCCGAACTCGGGACCCGTTGTTATGCTGAGAAGTATCCGGAAATAGCTTTAAAATATATCCACAATGTCATAAACCGGTATGAGGAGGACGGTTTGGCATATCAACGTTATTCAAGACTCAAACAAACCGGTGAGGGCGACGACATCCTGTCAAATAATATAATGGCTGTTGTTGGGTTATACAGGAATATCTATGGTATCCGTCCCATGTACAACAGGTTGTACATTGAACCTCATCTGACAGAGGAATTAAACGGCACACGGTTAAACTATTGGCTGCGCGATCAAAATTATTTAGTTGAACTCTCAAAAGAAAAATATTCAATAAGCGTAAATAATTTTATGGTTTCATATGAGCACCCCTTTGCAGTAAATTCCAATGGCAATGAACTCAAATTCTTTGATGGAAATAATGACAATTCATCATTATTGATATCAGGAACACCATCGTGTTCTATTGATATTCTTGACTGGGAAGAAAACAAAATGAGCTGGAATGAAACATTTAAAAGCCTGGAGAACAATGTCAGTCATGAACTTCATTATCTTAAAGCCAACAAAGCATATCAGCTTTTCATTAATGGAAGAGCCCGGCAAAAATATACTGCCGATATAAATGGGATCATTCGTTTTGATTGCGCCAATAATAAAAAAGTACTGAAGATCCAATTACTGGTAACAGATTCTGCTGTCAGATAGATTGATCCCTGAATACACCCTATTTATTTTTTCTCCTTCACGAAATTGATTGTCATTTTCAAATCAATCAGTAATTTTGGTGTAAGTAGTAAGCTTTCATGCAGCTTACTGTCATTAAAAGAAAAAATATGAAAATTTATGCTGCCTCATTTCTAACCATTTCATTTTTCCTTTATTCCGGACTTACATATTCACAGACAGGAATTCCACAGACCAGGAATGCCCAACAGGAACTTTCCCTCGATATTTTCAGGGAGCTGGTCGATATCAACACTACAGTGAATATGGGAAGTACTGCAGCTGCTGAGGCAATGGCTGCCAGGCTCAGAAATGCAGGATTCCCGGAAAGCGATATTAATCTTGTCGGGCCCCAGCCTAAGCATATGAACCTTGTTGTAAGGTATCGCGGGAAAAGTAGTCAACTACCCGTTTTATTTATAGGACACCTTGATGTTGTTGAGGCTTTGCAGCAGGACTGGTCATTTGATCCGTTCAGATTCCGGGAAATCGACGGGTATTTCTACGGAAGAGGAACTACTGATATGAAGAACGAGGATGCCGACATGGTTGCAAACCTCATCAGGTTATGGCAGGAAAAATTCGTGCCCGAACGTGATATTATTGTTGCATTAACTGAAGATGAAGAAGGAGGAAATGCCAATGGCATTCAATGGCTGCTGGCCAATCGCCGCGATCTTATCAATGCCGGGTATTGCATTAATCCCGATGGCGGCGGCGGGGATATCAGGAATGGCCGCGAGACCATTATGACAATTCAGACCAGTGAAAAGGTCTACGCCGATTTTACTCTTGAAACGCATAATAAGGGTGGTCACAGTTCTTTACCTGTAAAAGAAAATGCTATTTATCGTATGGCAGAAGCACTGGTACGACTCTCCCGGTATAGTTTTCCGATTGATCTTAATGAGACGTCCCGCATGTTCTTTGAGCGGAGTGCTCAGATTGAAAAAGGACAGGTAAAAGCAGATATGTTGGCCTTATCGGCATTGCCGGTTGACACGGCAGCAGCCAACCGCCTGGCAAAAAGTTCTCCTCAATATAATTCACAGCTGCGGACAACATGTGTTGCAACAATGATCTCAGGGGGCCACGCAAATAATGCCCTTCCTCAGACTGTAAGGGCAAATATTAATTGCCGGTTACTCCCCGATGATAACATGGAACATGTTACAGCTGTCCTTAATAATATAATCAATGATCCTCAGATTGAACTGATAAACACTTATGCCGGTAAAGCTGGTCCCCTGTCGCCTCTCAGAAAAGATGTGCTGGATGCTGTTGATAATATTACAGCTTCCATGTGGCAGGGTGTGGTGGTCACTCCTGTTATGGTAACAGGCGCAACTGACGGCAAATATCTTCGTTCTGCCGGAATACCCGTCTACGGCGTTTCAGGAATGTTCGGAAATGTTGAGGATGTCAGGGCTCACGGCAGAGATGAGCGTATTGGTGTAAAGGAATTTTTTAATGGCGTTGAGTTTATGTACCGGCTGATGAAGGCCCTCTCTATGGATTGAGTTGATAATCCCTGAGATGCCGGCTATTTTTGAAAATCCATCCGGAGAAATGAAATTGCCTTTTCCGGGATATGCAATCCCCGATTGCAAGACCGGTATCTTTTATGCCTTTATGGCATTTATCAATACGAAGGGAATGCTGAGCTTCATACATCCATATTTCTGTGACTGCTCATTTAATCTGGATTCAACAATTTCGAAAATTTGTTCTGTTTTATTAACGGGTAATATTTTTATCCAGGGTTCCATAAAAGCCAGCCTTATAAAATAATGATTCAGCATTGCACTTCCGTCAGCGAATTTATAACTAAACTGGCACTGTTCCATATCTGTTATTTTAAATCCATGCTTCCGGATCATTGAAATCACAATATCAAGAGGCGGACGCTTTCGCTCAATATGCTTATGCATCAGATCAATTTCACGATTCATTTGCAGGTCCGATAAAACATTTTCAAATACAGTGTAAAATTCAAACATGCTCTTATCTGTATTCATTGTCTGAATAAATTGTCCTCCTTTTTTTATGACCCTTGAACACTCGGATAAAACCCTGTCAGTATCTTCAACATTATTAATTCCGTTATTGCTTGTGATCAGATCAATCGATCCGTTATCCAGCGGAATTGATTCTGCAAAACCTTCAATTAATTTAATATTCTTAATTCCGTAATGCTCTATCTTCTTATTAGCTCTTTCAATTGCTTTTTTCCATGGATCAATCCCATATACAGTCGAACTCTCCCCAAGCCTCAGAGCAAGCTCTGTCAATGGAAATCCGGTCCCGGATCCGATATCTAAAACCGAAATACCTGAACGGTAATTTACATAGTCAAGCAGTTTTAATCCGAATGGAGCCGACCATACTGGCAATTCATCCAGTACGTCGGCCATCTTATCCAAATCAAAACCGG
>CAZCQC010000190.1:0-2970 GCA_964500155.1 uncultured Rikenellaceae bacterium
GATGCCTCAAAGCTTGATATAGTAAGTGAGTTTCAGATCACAAAAGGAGAAGGACCCTTTTGGGCTCATCCTGTTATTAACAGTGGTAAGCTTTATATCAGACATGGAAATGCATTGATGGCATACCAGTTAAAGTAATTATTGCATCCGCAAAGGATTGTTGTCTGAATCTGGTAAAGAACCGGTTTTGGTTCCTCAGGATGTGAATTTTCATTAATTAAGTCCTGCAACAAGATCTTTCCCTACCAGTTTGAATTTATCAGCCTCCTCAGGGGCGATAAGGTAAAGGGAAGTTCCGGCGTCAAGTCCCTGCTTTACGATAGTGTTTTTCTCATTCATCTCACCAAGAACAACAATCTGCCTGGTTTTGTTTTTCTTGTAAACAAACGCAATACCGTCAGTTCCTGCATGGACACATTCTGTCGGAATATATACGACATTTTCGTATGAGTTGATAATTATTTTATTGTAGGTAGTCATGGCAGGCCTTAATTCAGTATTAATGCCATTGACCTTTACAAGTACCTCAAACATTTTCGCATCGGAATTTCCAAGTACTTCCCCGATATTGGCAACACTGGTTATGACTCCGGTCCATGATTTTCCAGGCATAGCGTCGATGGTCATTATAACTTCCTGACCAGTCTTGATTCTGTTTACTTCAATTTCGCTTACATACGTCTTGGAGATCATTGATGTAAGATCGGGAAGCGTTGCAATTACCCTGTCAAAAGGATTCACCTGTGACCCGCTTTTTCTTTTAGTCCCGTTAAACTCTTCTTTATAGATAACCATACCCTGCGACGGAGCTTTGATGGTAAACTGAGCCAGAAAGATCTGGAGGCTATTCACGAGCTCTGTACCCTCAGCAAGAAGACGTTTCTTTGTCTTTATGTCAGTGAGGGCTTTTGCCTTTCTCAGACTATAATTCTTAATTTTTTGCTCGAGAGCCCTTTGCTGTTTATTGAGACTTATCTCAGCCTGTCGTATAGTAGCCGGTGGCTCATATTTCGACTGCTGAAGTGTGATTCCAGCCTCTTCGACTGTGATAATCTGATTTTTTATGGCATCCCTCAGGTTTGTAAGAGTTACTGCTGTATCGAGAACTGCCATTTCGAGGTTTGCCTGTAAAGTGTTCAGGCTTTCAAGTGCTGTTTTTAGGGTGTTATCATAATCTGTTCTGTCGAGCTGAGCTATATAATCACCCTGGTTAACAACAGTCCCCTCGGGCACTATATCAGATATCTTGAAACTCAGAAACCGCATTCTGTCACCACCGCCCATTCCTCCCTGATTACCTCCACGCTGACCCTGACTGTTGGATTGCTGGATCTCAGGACCTAAAATATCAATTGATCTTTCGGCTTCGAGTTCTCCTGAATTAGTTACAGTTATTTCGAATGGTCCCTGCTTTACCTCTGTATAAACGATATCAGTATCTTTCTTTGAAGTGATCCTGCCAAAGACAATCATTATGATAACGATAACCGCTGCTACAATACCAGTAATAATAAGTGTTCTTTTCATTTTATAAACGCCTTGTTAAAGTTCAGTTTACCTAATAGACAAACGACGGAGTGATTTTATTTCTTCCCTGCAAAGATTATTAAAAAAATGAAACAAAAAACATACTCACGATGGTCGTATAAGAGCAAGCTTTTAGCTAAGATTCCCAAAATCTGTTTCTATTCTTTTCATGGCAGACCCTGTTCTTTTAAGAAAATAATTTTAACCACTCTTTTTGTTTTGGAATGGTTCAGAAAATTAATAAATTGGTTAAAATTAAATCACCTTATAATACTTCAAAAATGAAATCTTTATTCTCCATACTTCTGCTTGCTGTTCTGGCCGCTTGTCCTGCTCATGGGAAGAAACTCTCTCCGGCAGACAAAAAAGCAACGAAAGAGACTGTTAGTCTTTTCAGGTCATTATATAACCTTCAGAATAAAGGTGTTATGTATGGCCACCAGGATGACCTTATGTACGGAAGCACCTGGTGGTATGTCAAAGACAGATCAGACACCAAAGATTTTACGGGAGATTATCCTGCTGTTGCAGGCTTTGAACTCGGACATCTTGAACTCGGAAATGAGAGGAGTCTCGACTCTGTGAGCTTTGCGCAGATCGCCGAACAGATTAAGGCGCACTACAAGCGTGGAGGTTTAATCACAATAAGCTGGCATGCGGATAATCCGTTGACCATGCAGGATCCTGCCAGCAAGTCGCGCCGGCAGGGTGGTACCGCATGGGACGTCAGCTCAAAGGAGGTCGTAGCATCCATACTTCCCGGTGGTAAAAATCATGAGATGTTCAATGGCTGGCTGGAGAAACTTGCAGCCTTTTTCATTGGTCTGCAAGATGACGATGGTACTCCCATCCCGTTTATTTTCAGGCCTTACCATGAACATTCTGGTTCTTTTTTCTGGTGGGGAACAGATATCTGCACCGATAAGGAGTATTCCGATCTGTGGCGCTATACAGTCAATTTTCTGCGTGATAAAAAGAATATCCATAATATTCTGTATGCATATAACACCGACAGGGTTACCACACTTGAACAATATATGAGAGGATATCCTGGCGACGATGTGATTGACATGCTTTCGCTCGATATGTATGACCGGGGTGAAAAATTCGGAGGTGAGCTCGATAATGCATTGAATTTTGTTACCAAAACGGCTCTTGGCAAAAATAAGCTTACAGCGTTGAGTGAAACCGGAGGAAGAAGAGGTATGGCCGACTGGTGGTCAACGGTACTTTTACCTGTTGTCAGCAAATACCCCGTAGGATATGTGCTGACATGGAGGCATGCATTCAGACCAAGGTTTACAAACAAAGGTAATCCCAATCAGCCATTTCCGGATGACTTTATGAATTTCTATAAATCACCAAGGACACTGTTTTTAAAGGAGATACAGGAAGAGAATCTTTATAAGCGCAAATAACCAGATTCACTCAATATAATAACTG
>CAZCQC010000191.1:0-18640 GCA_964500155.1 uncultured Rikenellaceae bacterium
CAAGGACGGGACGGGGTGGTTCTGTATTCTTATAAAATACTACATAAGGCAGGTGTCACGTTTATACAATTAAAGCAAAATTCCAATGAAAAACTTCACTTATATTATCCTGCTTGTAATACTCTTTACTTCGTGCAAGACCAATGAACTCTATATTAATGTTCTGCAACCCGCACCTGTTACGATGCCTTCGGGCATAAAAAATGTCGGAATAATAAACAGGAGTATTCCAACAGATGAAACCAGGCTGCTTGATGCTCTGGATAAAACTCTTTCGCTGGAGGGTACCGACCTTGACAGGGATGGAGCATGGGAGAGCATTGCCGGCCTTACGGAAGAGCTCAGGACCAATGAAAGATTCAGTGATGTTAAACTGTTGAATGACATTGATTTTAAAGCATCAAGGATTGGCATCCTGCCTCCTCCGCTTGCGAACAGGATAGTTGACAGTATTTGTGCTGTAACCGGAACAGATGCCCTGTTTGCCCTTGAACGGTTTGATACAGATACAAAAGTATCATACTCTTCAGCCGGGCCGGTCCGGACAAAGCTCGGAAATATTCCCCTGCTTGGACTTGAGGTTTCAATGGAGACAATAATAAAATCGGGATGGCGCATATATGCTCCGACAGGTGCAGAAATCCTTGATGAGTTCAGCTTTGCCGAATCGCTTGTTTTTACTGCCAGAGGAATAAACCTTATTGCAGCAGCTGCCGCTCTTAAGGAAAGGAAAAATGCGATCAGGGAAGTCAGCAGGAATGCAGGCCATACTTATGCGATGAGGATCCTTCCATACAGGCTGAGAGTAACCAGGGATTATTTTGTAAAGGGAACAAACAACTTCGAAATAGCCAGACGAAAAGCCCAGACAGGGAAGTGGGATGAAGCCGGTAAACTCTGGGAACTTGAAACTGTGAACCCAAAGATGAAGATTGCCGGCAGAGCCTGCTATAACATGGCTATTATCAACGAAATAAACGGCTCCCTTGATGATGCTCTCGGATGGGCTCAGAAATCATGGGAAGATTACAAAACACGACAGGCTCTGAAATATACAAGGATACTTGAAAACAGGAAGTACAACAGCGAACTGTTGAAAATACAGGAGATTCATTAACGTATTAAACTTTATGGGCATCAGGCGACAGGCGACTGGCAGCTGGCGAAGGCACGGCTCCCCTCCTGGGAGAGCCTGCCCCGCTTCGGCGGGGGGCTGGGGGTGGGTTTTTAGATGGCGTTAAGCGTCAGGCTACAGGGTGAGGTCACTAAAGATTTCCCGCTTTCAAATGTTAAATAATATTAAATTGGGGACGTTGAAAAAGCCTTTTTCTACCTCAAAGTACGCTAAGTCGGCGCAAAGTACGCAAAGACAAACACTTTTAATTCAGTTCTTTGCGATCTTTGCTATTTTCCTTTGCGGTCTTTGCGGTTAATGAATTTGGATTTTTCAGACAACCCTGATTTAATTATTCCTCCTTTGAAGAGGGCAGGGTGATGAAAGCAACTCCTAAATTCTATATCTTTACCTTAAACATTCTAATCAGAATCTGACCCATGAAAACAAAACTATTTCTTTATTCCCTTTGTTTAGGGATTCTTTTATCATTCTCGTGCTCCGGTCCTAAAAATGAACCTGCTGCAACTTCACCTCAAAAAACAGATATTTCTGAATTTATCGGCCAGTGGACAATTGACATTGATGGCGGTTCAGTCGGCTGGCTTGAGGTAAGGCAGGAAGACGGATATCTCGACGCCGATGTATTATGGGGAGGCGGAAGCGTTCTTCCTGTTTCAAACGTATTTTTTGCAAAGGATCAGGTATTGATGGTCCAGCGATCAAATAATGTGGTTATTAAAAGGGATGAAAATAATAATCCTGTTAAAACCCTGGTAGTTACCAATTGGATGGAAATCACAAAAGCAGGTGATAAAATCAATGGGGTATTATTATCACCACGACGCAACGGATTAAGTGTCGATAGTACACTTTTTACCGGTACAAAGCTTCCTCAGGTACCACCTGCACCTGATCTTTCAACTCTTAAATACGGAGAACCTGTAAACCTTTTCAACGGGAAGGATCTTTCAGGCTGGAAGCTCATAAATGAAAAACAGGTTAATGGCTTCAAGGTTATTGAAGGTGCTTTGGTAAATGACCCTGTTCAGAAAGAGGGAGAGACCCATATAAGCTATGGTAACCTCAGGACAGAGAAGGAATTTGAAGACTTTAACCTGAAACTCGAGGTAAATGTGCCTGCCGGGAATAACAGCGGTGTATACCTTCGTGGAATGTATGAGATACAGGTGGTTGATTCGTATAAAAAGGAGCTCGATCCTCATAATATGGGTGCAGTTTACAGCAGGATCAAACCTTTGACAGCTGCTGAAAAACCAGCCGGCGAATGGCAGTCCCTTGATATAACACTTTGTAAAAGGCATGCAACCATCATTCTCAACGGTGTTAAAATAATTGATAATCAGCCAATCTATGGCCCTACAGGCGGAGCGATCCTTTCGGATGTCTTCGCTCCGGGTCCGATATACCTGCAGGGGGATCACGGGAAGGTCTCATACAGGAATATTATATTGACTCCGATTGTCTATTAACCTGATGAGAAGAAAGCTTATTTTCTATTCTGCCTTTTCGCTGGTGCTTGCCTGTTTCTATGATTTTGCAGGTTACAGTGCTATTCCTGTGACAAATGTCAATGATTCTATTGATATCCAGGTGCTCTATAATGGCAGGGCATGGCGGAATCTATATTATAAGATAAGGGGAGATCAATTCCTGTTCTCAACGGAATTTTTAACTGGAAGCGTTACTATTGACGGCAAGTCCTTTGATAAACTTCTTCTCAAATATGATATCTTTAATGATGAACTGCTGACAATTACAGATCATAATATCATTCTTCAGCTTAATAAGGAGATGATAGACCTCTTTACAATAAAATACCAGGATCGGATATTCAATTTCAAACAGCTCAATGCTGATTCCCTTAATGCGGTTTCAGGTTTTGTAAATGTTCTGTACGATGGCGTAACCTCGCTCTATGTAAAATACAGGAAAGAGATCCTTTTACTGGCTGTTGAAAATAAATATGATATGTTTAATCAGGTCAACAGGATTTTTGTAGAGAAGAATGGCCAGATCTTCAGGGTTGACAGTAAAAGGGAATTGCTGAAATTGCTGGAAGATCAAAAACGTATGGTACACAGCTTTATAAGGAGCAGCAAGTTAAGGATTTCAAGGAGAAACCCTGATAGCTTCAGGCCGGTGATTGAATATTACGACAGACTCCAACATTAGAATTTTAAGATGAAATTTAAGATACTGCTTCTGCTCCTGATCCTGCTTTTTTCAAGTCAGCTGAATGCACAGAATGAAGTAAAAATCACCTGGGATTATAAAGACCTCTCATTCAGGGAATTTGTAGCTAAAGCGGAGAATGCCTCCAGCCTCCGGTTCTTTTTCAGGGATGAATGGGTTAATGACATCAGGCCTGGTGATTTCCCCGGATTGACTTCACTGACTGAACTTCTTGATAATCTGTTCAGAGATAAATCGCTATTTTATTTCATTGATGAATCATGGAATGTGGTGATTACAAAGAATTTTGCCGTCAGGGTCTCCGAAACACCCATTACAGGAACACAGAATTTTATTGCCCCGACTGAGTACTATGATTCACAGGATAAGCAGAAATTATCGGGGAACATCTTTGTTGATATTGGCAATCCTGCCGACCGTTATAAGTCAGGTAATGTCATTCTTACAGGATATATCCTCAACAGGGATACCAGGGAGCCTGTGGCAGGGGCAACGGTGCTTGTCCAGAAGCTGTCGATGGGGACCATTTCAAACGGGTACGGCTTTTACACTTTAACCCTCCCGAGAGGAGTCCACTTTCTTCAGTTCTCATTCATAGGCATGAAGGAGAAACAGGTCAATGTGAATCTGTATGGATCAGGTGAGCTGGATATGGAAATGAACAGTATGCTTATTCCTCTAAAAGAGACTGTTGTCTCGGCTCAGAAGAATGTTATTTTTCAGAGATACGAAGTTGGTGTTGAAAAAGTTAATATAACCTCCTTTAAGTTGCTGCCTACTTCACTTGGTGAATCAGATATTATAAAAAGTGTACTTCTTATTCCCGGAGTCCAGTCGGTGGGAGAGGGATCGGCCGGATTTAATGTACGCGGTGGATCGTCCGATCAGAATCTGATACTCCTGTACGGGGCACCCATATATAATTCATCTCACTTTTTCGGGTTCTTTTCTGCGGTGAACTCTGATATAATAAGAGATGTCACTCTTTACAAGGGAGGTATCCCGGGAAGATACGGAGGGAGGATATCCTCAGTGCTTGATATCACTTCAAAAGACGGAAACAGGAAAGAATTCGTAGGTAATGCCGGGATAAGTCCTATTACGGCTCATATTATGGTTGAAGGACCGATAAAAAAAGACACATTAACTTATATTCTGACTGGCAGGACCACTTATTCCAACTGGGTTTTCGGACTGATAGACAATACTTCGCTCAAAAACAGCAGGGCCTCTTTCTATGACCTGAATGGCAAAATCACATATGATCTGAATAAGAATAACAGGATAGACGTTTCTTCTTATCTGAGCCACGACTCATTCAGATTCAACTCGGATACCACATACAGTTATGATAACAGTATTGTTGCCCTCAGGTGGAAGCATTTCTTTAACAGCAGGTTCTTTTCATTTCTTTCGGTGAATAACAGCAGTTACAGTTATGGTGTTACAAGCAGTAGCATTCCGGAAGAAGGATACGCTTTATCACACAAGGTCAACAGTACTGGCTTTAAGGCTGATTTCAACTGGTATCAGGGCAGAAATGAAATGAACTATGGTGCTGACTTAACCAGTTATTCTGTGCTGCCTGGCAGCTATCAGCCTACTGGCGATTCTTCACTTGTAATTCCAAAGACAATTCAAAGGGAGAAAGCCCTTGAAACAGCATTATATATAGAAGACAAATTTGTTCTGACTGATTATATGTCGATAAATGCCGGAGTAAGATTCTCTTCATTCTTCTCTTTTGGTCCCAGGTCGTTCTTTCAGTATGATCCGGCTTATTCAAAAAGCAGATCCACTGTGGTTGATACGCTGAATTTTAAATCGCGGGAATTAATCAGGACCTATGCTGGACCTGAATTCAGGGCATCACTGAATTTCAGGACCGGCTCAAGAAGTTCGTTCAAGATAAATTATAACCGGACAAGGCAGTATCTCCATCTGTTATCAAACACCACTTCAATATCCCCTACCGACACGTGGAAGCTGAGTGATTATTACCTCAAACCACAGGTTGGCGATCAGTATGCATTGGGATTCTACCAGATGTTTTTTAACAACAGTATTCAGACATCAGTTGAAGTATATTATAAGCAGATAAGCAATATGCTTGATTTTAAGGGTGGAACAAATCTGGTTATGGCTGATAATATCGAAAAGGATGTTGTCAATGTGAAAGGGAAAGCATACGGTGTCGAATTTTCAATTAAAAGGGATGAAGGAAGAGTCAGGTGGAGCATTGGATATACTTATGCAAGAACATTTCTTAAGAGCCTGGGCAAATTCAGCGATGAGATAATTAATAAGGGGGAATGGTTCCCGGCCAATTTTGATAAGCCAAATGATCTGGTTGCAACATTTAATTTCCTTTTCTCAAGGCGATTCAGCTTTTCAACTAATTATACCTGGAGCACAGGTAGACCAATCACTTACCCTGTTGCGACTTATTATATGGGTGATATTTTGCTTGTTCATTATTCCGACAGAAATAAATACAGGATCCCCGACTATATGAGACTGGACCTGTCGCTGAAGCTAAGCGGAAACCTGAAATCACATAAGATAGCAAATCCTCACTGGATCTTTTCAGTTTACAATTTGCTGGGAAGGCAGAATGTTTATTCGATCTATTTCAAGAATGAAAACAAGAAGATAAATGGCTATAAGCTTTCAGTTTTCGGAAGAGCTATCCCGTCGCTGAGCTTTAATTTTGATTTTTAATATATGAGAAAAATATACCATATAACGGTTTTTATATCGATTCTGATCATTTCTGGCTGTATTACCCAATTTGTCCCTGATACTGACGAAGATCCCAACCTGCTGGTTGTCGAAGGATTGATCTCAGATCAGCCGGAAGTCTATACAATAAAGCTTTCTAGATCTATGCCTCTTGGAAAGAAAACTACATTAAAGCCTCTCAAGGGATGCACGGTAACTATCAGAGATAATATGGGCCACACTTACACAGCCCCTGAATCATCAACTTCCGGTACATACCTGACAACCCCTGGTATTTTTCAGGGGGTTGTGGGACGTGAATACACATTGCATATTAATACGAATAACTCAACAATAAACCATTATTCATATGAGTCCATGCCGATGGAGATGCAGGCTGTTCCCCCGATCGACAGTCTCTTCTATGAAAAAGTACTAATTCAGGAAAAGACTGAGCATTCCAGTGCCCAGGAAGGCAGCCAGGTCTATCTAAATACCCATGATCCGATGGGGTTTTGCAAGTTTTACAGATGGGATTATACCGAGACATGGAAATTCCGCCTTCCATATAATGTCGCTAACAATACCTGCTGGATAACAAACAATTCAAATGAAATCGATATAAAGAGTATGTCGGTACTTACACAGAACAGGATATCGCGTTTTCCCCTTAAGTTTATTTCCAATGAAACCGACCGACTGGCGGTTCGCTATACCATCCTTGTGAATCAATATTCGTTAAACGAAGATGAATACACTTATTGGGAAAAGCTGCAAAGTATTTCTGAGGAAGTCGGAAGCCTTTATGACATAACACCTTCTTCAATCCCGGGCAATATTTTTTGCATCGAGGATCCGTCTGAACAGGTCCTTGGCTTTTTCAGCGTATCGGGAAAGACTTCCAAAAGAATTTATATTGATGATAATTTCAAAGGGCTTGTAAACTATTATAAGGAATGCCCTTCCGACACCATATACGGAACAGGCAGTATCCCTGGTTTAAACGGCTATGTGTGGGTAATTGACGACCAGCCTTATGCTATGCCCCCTTACAGAATAATTACCGAAAAGAAATTTTGTGCTGATTGCACTGTTAGGGGTACTACAACGCAGCCTGTCTTCTGGGAGGAAAAACAATAGTCAGAAATGTTGAAATCCATATTCATGTCAAAATATTTTAAACCTATCTTCCTGCTTTTTTTCTCCCTGCTCAGCTTGTCATCCTTCGGGCAGGATCGTCAGGATTTTCTTGATGCAGTTTCTGATAAGTTCCTGAAATATTGTAATTCTGTTCCTCGTGAAGAAATTTATGTCCATACTGACAGGCAGGAATACGTGGCCGGGGAAGATGTCTGGTTCAGCATATATCTGATTGACAGGCAAACTTCAAAACCATCGGGGTCCGGTAAAATCGCCTATCTTGAAATCCTTAACCCGGAAAACAGGCCGGTGATTCAGAAAAGGATAAGTATTGAGAATGGATTCGGTCCAGGACAAATAATTATCCCTGATACAATAAGCTCAGGTATTTATACACTGAGAGCTTATACTAACTGGATGAAGAATTTCCTGCCTGAAAACTGTTTCAGTAAAAATCTGGTCATACACAATGCTCTCAGCGGTAAAAGTTTTAATATAAGGACAGAACCTAAGGCTAATAAAGGAAATATTACCGGGATTAGGTCATCCGACCTTGCAGTAACCGGGCTGGTTGTTGATATTGACAAACAAAATAAGGAGAGCATCAGAATCGTCATAAATTCCACCAGCGATTTCCGGTTGGTCGGTGGGAGTACTTGTTATCTTTTTGTTCAGACACATGGTATTGTTAATTTCAAACGGGTTGTAAGCCTTTCGGCTGAAGGCACAGTGGTTAATATGCCGCGGGATATCCTTATTCCCGGGATTAACCATATTACTCTGTTCAATTCGGCAGGCAGGCCTGTTTTCGAGAGATTACTATACACACCATACAGCAATACAGGTAATTTGAACTTCTCTGTTCCCGGAAATCTTAAAATCAGGGAAAAGATCCAACTTGGAGTTGAGACCAAAAATGGATCATCTGCTTCAGATCAATTACCTGCTCTGAGCATTTCTGTTGCTACCGGACCCAATTCTTTCCCCGGGATTGATGATTATATGATCTTCGGATCCGAGTTCGGGGTTTTATCAGATGAATTATTGAAATCAGTTCTGAATGGTGATCCGGCAGATTCAATAGATAAATTTCTTTTATCCATGAAAAGCAGCTGGATTGACTGGAGTAAGATCCTGTCAGGGACCCTTCCTGTTATCAGATATAAAAAAGAGACCGAAAATCATTTTTTGTATGGACGTCTGATAAATAAAAATACTCAGGTTCCCGATCCGGAACAGTACCTGTTTCTTTCAATGCCTGGCAAGAAAGCAATGTTTCAGTACGCAAAGACTGACAAGAACGGGGATTTCACTTTCACTCTTCCCTTGGATGGTAATATCAAGGACCTGATAATTCAACCGGAAGATGCAGAAAGGAATAATAACATCAGAATTGAATCTTCATTTTCAGATAGATATCCTGAGTTAGCTCCTTCTGGTGAGGCTTCAGTAAAACCAAGGTCTCAGGATAATCCGAAGCTGGCTATAAATTACCAGGTAATGAAGATTTACAGATCAGATGTTCTGCCCGATAAATCATTGCCGGTTTCTTTCACGGGTAGTACAAGACGATTCTATGGCAAGCCCGATATTGAACTAGTAATGGATGATTACATAAAACTTCCGGTGATGCAGGAAGTATTTTTTGAATTGCTGCCTGGTGTATTTCTGAAAAAGAAAAAGTCGGGGTATGATATTTCGATAGCTGACCCTGTCGAGAACAGAATCTATGATGAGGCTCCTCTTTTGTTTATTGATGGTGTGGTTATTAAGGATCCGGCCATTATAGCCAATCTTGATCCTGAAATAGTTGAGAAGATTGATGCTTTGAAATCGCGTTATTTTGTTGGGGAGTACATGATGTTTGGACTGGTAAATGTTATAACCAGAGCAGGTGATTTCCGCAATGTAACTCTTCCCGATTATGCCGTGAGGTTTCCTTACAGAGTAGCTGAACCGGTTATTTCATTCTCCTCACCCGATTATTCAACCCTGGAAAAAAGGCAGAGCCATATTCCTGACTTCAGAAACACACTTTACTGGAACCCGTCAGTAAAAACCGATAAGGAAGGAAAAGCAGTTGTTGAGTTCTGGAGCCCGGATTTCAGATCTGATTATGAAATAAGTATACAGGGCTTTACCGGTGATGGAATACCTGTTTCCATAAGAAAAACAATAAAAGTTCAATAGGTCATAAAGAACATGCCCCCCACCCCCACTAAAGGGGGCTTAAGAACAGGTTTGGTTTTAAGCCCCCTTTAGGGGGTGGGGGGTTTTTCCACAAGCTGAAAAGTAAACCTGCTTCCTTTAACAATATCATCGTGATTGATTACCCGGTATGGGTATACTCCTCCATTTCTTGTTATAACTTTAATATATCTGCTTCCTGGTTTACTGCTGACTGAACTTATAAGAAAGTACTTCCCTCCCGGAAGAAATATTTTAACTTCATCAAATGCTGGTGTGGTAATAACATATTGTCCCGATGCAGGGCAGACAGGATAGAATCCCATCATCGAAAATACAAGCCAGGCTGACATTTGTCCTGCATCCTCATTACCGCTTAACCCTCCGGGCCCGGTCCCGTATTCTTCCTGGATTATATTTCGGACGACTTCCTGTGTCCGGTAGGGTTCTCCTGCAAGGGTATA
Source organism: uncultured Rikenellaceae bacterium (assembly GCA_964500155.1). Classification (GTDB taxonomy): domain Bacteria; phylum Bacteroidota; class Bacteroidia; order Bacteroidales; family VadinHA17; genus LD21. Next base: position 9,844 of record CAZCQC010000191.1, read on the forward strand.
CAGATAAGGTATCTGGTGGCCTGGCTCATTACCATGCCAGTAACGACCCTCCCTGAAAAAACCTTCGAGCTTATCAGTGAAGGCTTTTTCACCACCCAGGCTCTGAACCAATCCCTGAATATCGTGAGGCACATACCACGTGTACTGAAAAGGAGTTCCCTCGCAGATAAAGCTTGCCTTTGAATTCGGATCAAATGGTTCTATCCAGGTCCCGTCAGCATACCGGCCTCTTGCAAAACCTGATTTAATGTCAATGACATTTCTCCAGTTCTGTGATCTCTTCATCAGTAGATCGTAATCATCTGAAATGCCGATTCCTTTGGCTACTTGTGCAAGAGCATAGTCATCGAATGCATACTCAAGTGTCCTGGATACCTGTTCTCTTTTATGGAAAGCATCCCATACGCTGTCTTCAAGCGGGATATATCCGTATTGAAGATAGCTGGCAAGCGCTCTTCTGCCTTTCCCGTCTTTGTATTCTTCCGGACCGGATTGTCCGAATGCATTCTTTCGCATGTATGAATATGCAGTTTCAACATTGAAATCTCTGATTCCTTTAGTGAAAGCATCAGCTATCATGGCACTCGCATGATCCCCGATCATCGCTGCCGTATAATTAGACCAGGCAGGGAAGATTGGCATCCAACCTCCCTGTTCAGCTTTGGCAATCAGCGATTTAACCATATGAAGCGTCCGTTCGGGTTCGAGGATTGTCAGTAAAGGATGAAGGGCCCGGTAGGTATCCCACATTGAGAAATCATCATAATAATCAAATCCGGCAGCTTTATGTACAAGGGAATCCTGTGCAAAGCCGGGATAGCTTCCATTAACATCGGAGGCTATCCTGGGAAGCTGATAGCAATGGTACAGGGCTGTATAGAACTTTTTGAGATTTTCTTCAGATCCTCCTCCGGGTCTGATTTTGCCAAGAACCTGATTCCAGGTATCTTCAGTTGACTTTCGAAGTTTGTCAAAATCCCAGTCGGGTATTTCGGCTTCAAGATTCCCACGGGCATTTTCAATGTTTGTAAATGATGTTCCGATACGGACACTGACCATATTCTGATCGCCAAAGCTTAGAGCTATCTGCTGATTGTCAGTTAGTTTATCCATTTGAACAAAAGGCTTGTCAAACCTTATTACGAACCATCCGCTGAATCCTGCAGGCTGTCCCGATCCCTGGTAGATCCGGTGTACCGGATTACACAAAACAATTTCATTCTGGTCCACGTTTACCCAGATTCTGCCTTTCTTTTCGTCGCTATTTATCCTAATAAAGATACAACTGCTGCCCTTTCCCGGGAAGGTGAACCGCATCATTCCGGACCTGACAGAGCCGGTAATCTCTGCAGCAATATTATAGCTGTCGAGAATCAGACGGTAATAGGCTGGAGAAGCTGTTTCATTTTTATGATTGAACCTTGATGAGGGAGGAGATTTAATAGTATCCGGTACCAGGGATGTAAAAGGCATTATGGTTGCGCTGCCATAATCCTGCGTACAGCTTCCGCTCATCCAGTGGCTTCCCCTGAACCCTGTAATATATTTATCGGTATAATAATATGGGGATATGCATTTAAGCTCTGTACGTCTGGTTTCAGGTGTCCATTGCGTCATTCCGAAAGGACGGCCAACAGCCGGGAAAGTCTGGCCTTTAAGTTCTGAACTTGCTTCGCTGTGTTTCCTTGCGCTTTCAGTTGTTGCCGGTGCAGTGCCGACAAGCGGATCAACATACCGGATTGGCTGCTGAGCCAAACAGGTCAGTGGTACAAAAAACAGGAAAAGAAGCTTTTTCATTACAATTTCTTTGTAAAGTGAAATATCCTGATTCTTTACGAAAAAATCAGGTTATGGCAGTTATCTGGTCTTTTACGTTTTCGGGTTCAAAAACTTTTTTCCAGTCTTCCATTATGAATTCTTTAAGTCCTCGTTGTAATGCCTTGTTTGCGGCATCGGAAAATACAGCTCCCGGAAGTTCATTGAACAGGACAGCCATCTGTATCCTGAGGTGACCGAGAAGGAAATCCCTTGCTGCTTCAGCAGGTACGCCTCTTTTTATGACTTCATTCAGACCTTCCCTGATAACATATACACAAGTTGATGCAAGCGTTTCCACCAGAGCCGGCTCGAGCAAGCCCATCTGTTCAACACTTATTCGATGAGCCCTCCATACAGGGCCGTAAAATGTCTTTGCAAGCTCTTCACCAGCACTATAATCTTCTTCTTTACCTTTCATGAGAGAGCACACAATTGCCTGCTTTGCAAGTAATCCGCCAAAATGATCTTTCATCTTTTCCGCTTCAGGTTCCCAGTTAAAGATAGAAGGGTGACAAGGATGCGTAATAAAATATGAGATACCTTCTCTTTTGTGCAGTTTCCCGGCAAGTGCCGCAGCCGGATCGAGTGTAACTACAAGCGCCCCTTCTTTCATGGTGGGAATTATCTCTGATGAAACCTTTTCGAGGGCTACATCAGGAACCGCAAGTATAACTATATCAGCCCCGGGTATAAAAATGGCGGCATCTGAAACATTTACACCCTTTTCGTTTAGTTTTTCAATACCTGATGGATTTACTTCATGGTATGACATGAGATAGCCTGAGTTTTTCAGGTTATGTGTAAGGCGGAGCCCCATCTTTCCTCCGGCACCTACAAGTGCAACTTTTAGCATGTTATTTCTTTTAATATTAGATAAACTCGTCTATTCTGATTGTTTTTCCTGAGGAAGCAGACTCATAAGAAGCCCATATCAGTCTTACGGTTTCCAGGTTATCTGCTCCCGTATTTTCTGCCCTGACTTTTCCAAGCATGTCATCGAGTATGTCTCTGTTGATATGTATCCCGCTTTCGTGATTTACAATATAATCCGGATCGGCCCATGAGTAGGAGGGGAATTTTACAATTTCGGAGATTGTCCCATTTCTTGTGGTGGTCCTGATCTCGAATTTCGGGCCGAGATAAACAGAACCAGTTTCTCCTTCAGCAAGGATATAAAGGGTTGAAAAGGAATCATGTTCAACCACTGAGGCGTATGACAGTTCCGAAAAAACTGGCATGCCGTTTTTCATTTTCATCATTATAGCAGCCACATCTTCTCCTTTGATACCATTGTTTACAGCCCTGGAATGGCACCATAGTTCCTCGCATTCACCGAAAAGAAACCTCACAACATCCAGTACATGAGAGCCCATATCAGTGAGGATAAAATGATCGAGTTCCTTCAGGAAAGGCTGGTTATCGAATACCGGAAATCCTGACAGAAAAGAGACCCTCGCTTTAAATGGTTTTCCGATGACACCTGAATCTATGATTTGCTTAAAACGTCTTACCGGCGCCTGCCACCTGTAGTTTTCGTGGATATAGAGGCTGGCGCCGGCATCAGAACATATGTCAACCATCCTTTTTGCAATTGCGAAATCGGGTGCCATCGGTTTCTGGCAGATTATTTTTCTGATACCATGTTTTAGTGCCATTTCAACGAAAAATGAATGGGTGTCAACATCAGTAATGATATCCACGAAATCAAGTTTCTCCTTCATAAAGAGTTCCTCAGGATTGTCATAAACCCGTGGAACCTTAAAGTATTCAGCAATTTTTTCAGCCTTTGATCTTGTCCGGTTGTAAACAGCAGCAAGTTCGGCACCTTCAACTTCTGTCCAGGCTCCGATCTGAAATTTTGACCAGAAACCGCATCCCAGGACAGCAAATCTTAATTTTCGCATACTATTCTTTTAAATTGGTTTAAATATATCAGCGATAATCTGCGAAATCAGCGGGAATTTTTTTTGTTCCCGCAGATCCCGCAGATTTACGCAGATTCTATTAATTAAAAAATTATAAATCAATCTATTAAGGATTTAAGATATTCAATACTTTCATCAGCCCACTTTACTTCTTTTATAATTGTTGCTTCAATTGCCTGTTCCGGAGGAGTCCACAATTCGAGGATAGCGCTTTGGCAAAGCCCTGTCTGAGAAGTTCTCTTTATGAGGTCCGGTATGTTGAGCATGCCTTTTCCGGCAGGTCTTCCTTCGATAATAAATCCCATTTTATGTGGTACTCTGAAGATTGTAAAATCCTTTATATGAAGGTTGATCGTATATGGGATCAGTATTTCCGCTACTGTTTCAAATCCTTCACCTGCACCCAATGAATTTACAGAATCGAGGCAAATGCCAACCCATTCGGATCCGATTGATTGTATGATGTTCTCAAATTCCCTGGCCTTTAGTCTGTCGTGGTTTTCAATTGCCAGTTTTATTCTATTTTTCCTGAACTCAGGAAGAAGGTCTCTTATGATGAATTTAATTTCAGGAATGGATGGCTCAAAACCGAGGTTGTCAATTACCATTCTCAGGATGGGTGAATTTATTTTCCCGGCGGTTTCAAGACATTTCATTGTATGTTCGGGAGTAAGTCCTTTTCCTCCCATCTCCAGGCCAATGCTTTTTGCCTCTGAATAGTCACGAAGTAAATCCAGATCCTCATCAGTGAGCTTTTCCAGTGGCAGATTATCAGCTATCTGAACAAGATCAAATCCTTTTGCTTCAGCTCTCTCCAGCAGTCCGCATAAGCTCATCGGTGCTTCAGGGAGCGACCCCGGTACACCTACTGACCAGGTATAAGTATAAGATGATAATCCCAGTCGCATAGCTACTGTTTTTTTGAACCCGGAGCCGGATATTTTTTTGAAGCATCATCAAGAATCAGTATCCAGTCGAGGTTCTCACCTGGTGTTGGCGTATTGAACATCTGTGTACCAGTGTTGGAATACTTGGCAATCAATGTTGCTTCTCCGTTGCGCGGGTTAAACCACCATGCAGCGACTTCTTTGCCCCTGATCACATCCATACGGACAGTAAAATTACGTCCAACAGGTGCATAAATCATTGCATAGGTCCCTTCCTGATCACGTGTGGCAACAAACCTGTAAGATCCGCTTCCGGGGACAGCTGAAATCACATTGTCAGGGACAATTATTGAATTATCGGGTATCCGTGTCAGAAAAGGCCTCGATTCCATCAAAAGACGTCCAAACATCATCTGTCGTGCACCGGGTTGATCAATTGCTTCATACCACGGCATCAGCGGGCGATTAACCGGACTTCGTGAAGGAGTCCACATCTGCCACACCGAATGATGTCCGTAGGTATGACCACAGGCACCGATGAAAAGATCCCAGTATAGCGGCCGGCGGACATCCGCTGCTGTTGAGTGGCTGTTTGCATCCGGATTGAAGTTAATGGGATGATCCTCGTAAATGGGTTCAGCATCAATCACTGGCTTTACCGGTTCAAGCCTGTAATCATCATTTGTCATCTGATATCGTTCTGTAAAGCTCAGACTGTGTCCATTCTGGCGCATATTGAAATCGAGCCATGTCTCGTTGTGAAGATATTGTGAAGACCCTTGTCCGCCAGTAGGATGAAAACTAATAAGGTGGGATCCGCCATCACCAATGCGCAATCCTTCGGCCATTGCTTCAATTATCTGTCTGTGGAATTCGATTTCAATAGGCCGGTCTCCGCCCAGAATCCAGATAATATTGGGATTGTTTCTGTAGCGATCGCCAAGGAATTTACAAAAAGACCTTGCGTTTTCCGGATTGAATATCTGAGGACCTGCACCCCATTTCCTGTTCCACTTATCGCCCCAGGTAGGAAGAAGTCCGATAAAAATACCTTTTTCGGCAGCCTTTCTGATAACCCAGTCCACATGATCAAAATAGGCTTCATTTGGTTTTAGCGGATCATTATCGATCAATGGCCTGTTCCCCTCAGCATTGGGAGTACTGAGACCATCAAGCTCGGCAAGTGCAACAGCCTGGATTACAGTAAAGCCTTTTGCGCGTCGGTTTTCAAGGTATTTCTCGGTATCTTCTTTGTTGAGGCGATGGAACAGTTCCCATCCAGTATCGCCAAGATAGAAGAATGGAGTCCCATCCTCATGGATCAGGAATCGTCTGTTCTCCGATATTTTTAGTTTGCCATGTTTTAAATCGACTGCTGGTCCCTTCCATGTATTTTCCTGGGAAAAGGAAAAAATACTTGTGATAAAAGCAATGATAATTATAGAAACAGTTTTCTTCATAACATTAAGTATTTTAAATAGTAATGATCTTAATTTATCATTTTTTTCATGTACTCACCCCCTTCTTTTCCCCCTCTCTGCTTACGCAAAGAAGGGGAATGCATTGATTAATAGATTTATACACCCCCTCTTTACGAAGTAGAGAGGGGGTGGGGGGTGAGTACATGTTCTTTTAAGCGAATCTTGAATAGACTATCAACACAAGCCCTATTAAATAAAAAAGAAACATGAGTGCCAGCAGTAGGTTTGTACCCTTTGGTGCATCTTTGAATTCTTTCCATACAAAAATCCCCCAGAGAGCAGCCACAACGGGAGCAGCATTACTGAGTCCATATGATATAGCGGGACTTGCTGCGCCTACCGACATGAAACTCACTGAATTACCAAGGCACCAGATGGCTCCGCCAAGTAATCCGAACAGGTGAGCCCTGGGTGTTCCTTTCAGCCATTGAGTAATACTTACGGGTTCTCCCTGTACTGGTTTTGCCATGAAAACCGGATTGACAATTATTGTACTTAAAAGTGCCCCGACTGAGAATAAAACAACAGCAGTGTACGAGCTTATTTTTCCATCATCGGCAGGAGAAAAATCGGACGCCAGGGATGCTGCTACAAACCTGTAGAAGAATGCAATGCACAGACCGGCAAGGAAAGCAAGTGCAATACCCCTGAAAGATGGCTTTTTCTGATGGGCAGCAAGCTTCCTGTAAGACTGCATGCTGACAAGAATTGCAATAATTATTACTACTGTTCCTCCGAAAAGGAATAATGGATTTCCTTCAGGTTTGCCAAGATAATTAATTAGTATTCCCAGGGTCCATCCGATTCCTCCTCCAACCGGAAAGGCTACCGACATACCGGCAATTGAAATAGACGCAACAAGCAGGAGAGTTCCAATATTCCAGATGAAGCCACCGATAGCGGCCGATAGAAGGTTCTTCGGATCGGCCTGGGCAAGGTCAGGGATAAAACTTCTTCCCTGGTTTCCGAAGCTTCCGAAGGTAAAGGCCATAACCAGTGCGAAAAGAAGGATCCCGATTGAATAATCCCAGTAGAAAAGTTCAAATCGCCATGATTTGCCGATCAGATTCTGCGTGTTCTGCCATGAGCCCCAGCAGACCATGGCAACGAAACATAAGAATACAGCTAATGAATAGTTCTGAACAAGTACCATAGTTAAACAGGATTATGAATTAATAAATATAATCATTTCAGTGTTTTTTCCACCCTTCAATAAAGTTCAATGAATATGGCTCAATCAGAAAAGTATCGTGCGATTTTAGTATTTTTTCATTTTCAATTCCTGTCCACCGGAAATCCAATGCAGCTTCCGAAAAACTTGCAGCACTTAGTGTTCTCATCCTGAAAAGACCTGAACAACATTCCAGTTGCAATGAACGGATTGATCCACTGAGGTTCACAAGAATAATCTTTGCCTTCTTTCCATCCGTAAGAGCAATGCAATCTATGGCAAGAGGCTTTGAACTACTGCTTTTGATCAGCTTCATATCTTTGTTTCCCATCAGGAATCTGAAAACATGGAAGACCGGGAAAATCATTCCCTTCACTGCCGGAAACTGTTCTGGCCATCGGGAATCAAGCTCTCCCTGAAAAATTCCGCTTTCACCTACAGTTTCATAAAAAGTGATACTCTCCGGCCCATTCTCACAGAGGTATTTAAGACTGATCGCTGTCCAGCAGGCTCCAAAAAGAGACATCAGCCGGCTGTCGATCCGGAGAGGTTTTTCATGTCCGGAATGTGGATTATCGATATATCTTTTATTTGCGTTAAACCTCCTCTGAATATTTACAGGTGAAATAACTATCCCTTTTCTCCCGGCAAGCCTTTGAGCACTCCTGATTGAATACTTCTGACCTTCAAGGTTTTCAGCAAGGGTTAAATTATCGGACGCATGTTCCTGAGGATGAATAGAATAGCAAATAGAGTCATTCCCGGTATCACCCGGTCTGTTCCGGTTAAGCTGTGCAAAGCTGGCATTTGTTCCTGTTACTATTTTAACAGTAGGATTCGTTCTTCTGAGAATAGGAATGACTTCCCTGGCAAGATCATCCGGTGTTGAAGGGATGTCTTTATGAAACAACATTATGGATGCCACAGATAATCTTCCCCGTGAGTACCAGTCAATAAAATTGTTTATCTCCTGCTGAATATTATTGTCAAAGAAAAGGGCAATTTCCAATTGACAGCCAAGGTCGGATGATTCCCGCGATCCCTGTTCAGCTTTGAACTGCCATCCACTTTTATACAGGTGAAGATCAACTCTGTAATGGTCAAATCGAATTGACCTTATAATTTTAGTCTCTGTGAGAGTCATCGGATGGGATCGGCTTGACTGACAAATGCCTATCGAAGGAATTCTGGATGACTCATCAGGAAAGAGCTTTACAATTACTTTTTCTCCGGTATCACCTGACACATTAATCATTCCTTCAGCGTTGAACGACACTTTCTGGCATATCTTTGTCCCTTTTTCAAGTGTCAGAGGGAAAGGAGCCGAAAGAGGTGTTGAATAAGTTTTATATGATGCATCTGTCCAGTTTCTCTGGTCTTCAGTCTCAAATACATCGCCTTCAAAATCGAGTCGGCAATAAACCGTGTTAACCATCCATTTCATCGATCTGATATCCCTGAATACCTGATCGGGGCTGATCTGCTCAGGAAAAACTGATTGTTCCAGTGAACCAT